>CAMAYA010000049.1 GCA_945862275.1 Legionella genomosp. 1
CTATTTTAATAGAGGCGCAAGCCGAACTATTGAATTGGCAAGGGCACGGGATGTCTATTCTAGAAATAGGCCATCGTACGTCTGAATTTGAAGCACTGATGCATGAGGCCACGGCCGATTTGCGGCACCTGCTGGCGATTCCCGATGAATACGAGGTATTGTTTCTAGGTGGTGCGGCACGCACGCAGTTTGCAATGATACCAATGAATCTGATGACAGATGAGCAGACAGCAGGTTACTTGGTGTCTGGCATTTGGTCCGCATTGGCCTTTGATGAGGCGTGTAAATTAAAATCCGCCTATTGCTTGAGTAGTGCTGAAGAAGGTGCATTTAGACATGCACCTGATATAACCGATTTATCTATTCGTGATCAAACGGCATATATCTATTATACGCCCAATGAAACCATCAATGGTGTACGCTACCCCAGCCTTCCCAAAACAGGCTCTATTCCGTTGATTGCTGACATGACTTCTTGTTTACTGAGTGAGCCCATTAACGTGTCTGATTATGGTTTGATTTTCGCAGGGGCACAGAAAAACATTGCACCCGCCGGATTAACCGTTGTGATTATTCGGAAAAGCCTTATGGCCGCTATCAAACAATCTAAAATCCCCACCATGCTCGATTACCGAACCCACAGCCAGAACCACTCGCTGTATGCAACACCGCCCATGTTTAATTGTTATTTAGCGGCCAAAATGTTCAAGTGGGTGAAAGCGCAGGGTGGGGTAGAATCATTGCATCAAATCAATCGAAAGAAAGCGGAGAAACTATATGATTACATCGATTCATCCGCGGTTTTCCGGTGTCCTGTTGAGGAAACATCACGCTCATGGATGAATGTCTGTTTTTTTATGGACAAGCCGGAACGGGAAGAGGAATTTTTGGCACATGCCGCTCGTGCTGGCTTGTATGGGTTAAAAGGGCACCGTTTAGTAGGTGGCTTGCGTGCGAGCCTGTACAATGCAATGCCGATATCAGGCGTTGATGCGCTGATTGCGTTTATGCAGGATTTCACCAAATGACAGAACAATATTTTATCAGCAGTCCAGTCCATTCGATGCAGGGTGACATTGTGGTTCCTGGGGATAAATCCATTTCGCATCGAGCCATCATGTTGGGTGCAATTGCTGAGGGCATTACAACGGTTGAGGGCTTTTTGGACGGCGAAGATTGTCTCGCCACCTTGCATGCCTTCGAGTCGATGGGCGTCTGCATTGAGAAACCAGCGGGTCACCCTCTGGTGATACATGGCGTGGGTAAATATGGTCTTAAAAAACCGGCCGCCACACTGAACTGTGGAAATTCAGGAACCAGCATGCGCTTATTGGCCGGCCTGTTATCGGCACAGCCTTTTGACACTGAATTGACAGGCGACAACAGCTTACTGACCCGGCCCATGGCGCGCATCAGCCGCCCTTTAATTGAGATGGGTGCTGACATTCTGACGCATGATGGTTGTCCTCCAATATTAATCCGCGGTGGGAAAAACCTGCAGGGCATTGCGTATACAATCCCTGTAGCCAGTGCACAAGTCAAATCCTGTTTATTGTTGGCCGGATTGTATGCGCAAGGGGAAACACGGTTGACTGAGTCGAGTCCCACTCGCGATCATACGGAGAGGATGCTATCCCAATTTTCATACCCAATTCAGTCAAATGATAGCGTAATCGAGATCAATGCCGCCAACCAATGCATCGGCACGAATATAGTTGTGCCAGGCGATATTTCTTCAGCGGCCTTTTTTATAGTGGCCGCCACCATCATTCCAGGATCAGCTGTATGCATTCGAAACGTTGGTGTGAATCAAACCCGCACGGGACTTCTTCATATTTTAAAGCGGATGGGTGCAAATATAAGCTTAAGTAATCGGCGTTTTTATGGCGAAGAACCCGTTGCTGATCTATTGATTCGTCATGCGCCGTTGCATGGCCTTGAGATTCCGCTTTCCATTGTACCGGCAGCGATTGATGAATTTCCCGCACTGTTTATTGCAGCAGCCTGTGCGACCGGTCAGACAATACTGCACGGAGCGCAGGAGTTGCGGCATAAAGAAAGCGATCGAATCAGTGTGATGGCCGATGGCTTGACCCAGTTGGGCATTGAGGCGAAAGCGCTGCATGATGGCATGTTTATTCGAGGTGGTACAATTGGTGGCGGTGTGGTGGACAGTCAATATGATCATCGGATTGCAATGGCGTTTGCCATTGCCGGCGCGGTTGCTACAGCACCTGTCAAAATCTTGCATTCCAGCCAAGTGGTTACATCGTTTCCGACTTTTGTAGCCCTTGCCAATCAAATGAATTTATCAATCAAGGTCATGAACGATGATTAAAAAAGCGAAAGTACCGGTCATTACATTAGATGGCCCCAGTGGCACGGGCAAAGGAACACTTTGTCACATGCTGGCGGAGCATTTAGGCTGGCACTTTTTAGACAGTGGGGCATTGTACCGCGTTTTGGCTTATGCAGCGCGTAAACATGGGGTGCCGTTGACTGATGTTGTATCGCTGGCTATTCTGGCACTGGGTCTTCAATTGCGATTTGTCTTAGGCGGCCTAGTTTTATTGGATGACGAAGACGTTAGTGACGCCATACGCACAGAAACGTGTGGACAGGAAGCGTCCATGATTGCGGCGTTCCCAGAAGTACGAGAAGCATTGTTGGCTAGACAGCGCGCTTTTGCAATACTTCCTGGCCTTGTAACGGACGGCCGGGATATGGGCACGGTGGTGTTCCCTGAAGCGAATTTGAAAATTTATTTATACGCTTCAGCCCAAGAGCGTGCGATGAGGCGTTTTTTACAGTTGAAAGAAAAGGGGAATGATGTTAGTCTCGCGAAGGTTGTCGATGAATTGACCGAACGTGACGCGCGGGATACTGCACGCACACATTCGCCACTGAAGCCTGCTGAAGATTCTGAGCAGATTGACACAACTGGATTAACAGTTGTACAAGTATTTAATAATATACTACAACTGATGAATCAAAGGTATTAAAAAGTACTAGGGGGAGACCGGGCGCCGTCTGTGTTTCTATTTTTTCACTAAAGAGTTTACTAACATGTCTGAGAGTTTCAAAGAGCTATTTGAGCAAAGCATCATCGGGGCACAATTTTATCCTGGTGCAATTATTCCTGCCTTGGTTATCGGTATTGACGATGACTACGTGACCTTGAACGCCGGCTTAAAATCCGAAGGCGTTGTTCCCATTGAGGAGTTTCACGATAAAAATGGCGAATTGGAAATCAGTGTTGGCGATACCGTCGAAGTGGCTTTAGATTCTGTGGAAGATGGCCATGGTGAAACACTGTTATCCAGAGAGAAAGCAAAACGACAAGAATCTTGGCGTAAATTGTCTAAATCATATGACAATAATGAAACGGTCACCGGTTTAATATCCGGCAAAGTCAAAGGCGGGTTCACGGTTGAAATCGGCACTATTCGTGCATTTCTTCCAGGTTCTTTGGTTGACGTTCGACCCGTTCGTGATCCTTCTTACCTTGAAGGCAAAGAACTTGAATTCAAAGTTATCAAGATGGATATCAAACGCAACAATATCGTTGTATCTCGTCGTGCCGTTGTTGAAGAAGAAAGCAGCGCTGACAGACAAGCATTGCTGGATTCATTGCATGATGGCCAAGAGTTGAATGGTATCGTTAAAAACTTAACCGATTACGGTGCATTCATTGATTTAGGCGGCATTGATGGCCTGCTTCATATTACCGATATTTCTTGGAAACGTGTTAAGCATCCGAGTGAATTGTTGATTGTTGGACAAGACGTTAAAGTCAAAGTATTAAGCTTCGACAGCGAGCGTAACCGTGTCTCCTTGGGCATGAAACAACTAGGAAATGATCCTTGGGTTGATTTAGTTGAACGTTACCCTGTTAACAAACGCTTGTCAGGCAAAGTCACCAATATTACTGACTACGGTTGTTTTGTTGAAATTGAAGAAGGCGTTGAAGGTTTGGTTCACATGTCTGAAATGGATTGGACGAATAAAAACGTTCATCCAAGCAAAGTCGTGGCACTGGGCGATGTGGTTGGCGTCATGGTACTTGAAATCGATCAAGATCGTCGTCGCATATCCTTAGGTATGAAACAATGCGTGGGCAATCCTTGGCAGAACTTCTCATCACAATATACTAAAGGTCAAAAAGTAAGCGGTAAAATTCGCTCCATTACTGACTTTGGTATCTTTATTGGTCTGGACGGTGAGATTGATGGTTTGGTTCACTTGTCAGATATTTCTTGGACTGTACCTGGCGAAGAAGCCGTTAAACAATTCAAGAAAGGTCAAGAACTTGAATCCATAATTTTGGCCATTGATGCAGAGCGTGAGCGCATTTCTTTAGGACTAAAACAGCTCGAAGGTGATAATTTCAGCAGCTACGCTGAAGCGAATCCGAAAGGCACTGTTGTGAAATGCAAAGTCACCGCAGTTGATGCAAAATCAGTTACTGTTGAATTGGCTGATGAAGTGATCGGTACCATTCGTGCAAGCGACTTATCAGATGACAAAGTTGAAAATGCAGCAACGTTAGTGAAAGAAGGCGATGAACTAGAAGCCAAAATCATTAACATTGACAAGAAGAATCGTACGGTTTCATTGTCTGTTAAAGCGAAAGATGCGCAAGAGCAAGCTGACGTTATCAAGAAATATTCTCGCGGTACGGAAGCGCCAGCCAATACATTAGGCGGCACGACTACTCTGGGTGATTTGTTGAAAGAAAAAATGGCGAATAAAGATAACGAGTAAATATTTTTTATTAGCTGTGTTATGATTTAATTTTAAAAAAGCGTAGTTATCTACGCTTTTTTTTATCTTAAGTTTCATTAAAGGGATATCACCCATGCGCATAATGATGACGATTTTTTATATATTACTCATTTTGGTCGGCATAAGTTTTGCTGGATTGAATGCCCAATCTGTTCACGTTAATTTTTATTTCACAGCCCTCAATATCCCCGTATCTGTTTTAATCATCTTGATGTTGAGTTTAGGCATGCTGTTAGGTGTTTTTTTATCGCTATGCCGCTATTGGCGTCTTAAAGCAGAATGCCGTAAAATCAAGAATCAATTAAAACTCACTGAAAAAGAAATCAAGAATTTGCGTGCTATCCCATTACAGGATCAACACCAATGATTAATTTGTGGCCACTTCTGTTGCCGGCGGCAGCATTTTCTGGCTGGTGGATTGGCGCGCGCCATGACAATGGAAAACAAAATAACGCAAGCAACCAGTTATCGCGTGAATATGTGGTAGGGTTGAACTATTTATTGAATGAGCAACCGGATAAAGCGGTCGATATTTTTATCAAACTATTAGAAGTCGATAGTGAAACAGTCGAAACACACTTGGCGCTGGGTAGTTTATTTCGCCGTCGTGGTGAGGTGGATCGCGCGATAAGAATTCACCAAAACCTGATTGCGCGCCCGCAGTTGAGTGTGTTGCAGCGGAAAGAAGCATTAATGGCATTAGGCCAAGATTACATGAGTGCTGGTTTTTTTGACAGGGCCGAACGCATTTTTTTAGAAGTAGTTGAAATAGGTGGGTCTCGTGAAACGAGCAGTTTAAATGGGCTACTCGCTATTTATCAGCAAGAAAAGGCTTGGGATAAAGCCTTGGATGTCGTTAAGCAATTGGAACAATTAACCGGTAACAGCATGCATTCACAAGCCGCACATTATTATTGTGAAATGGCGGAACATGCTTTAAAAGCCAATGCGCCTGAAAAGGCATCGCAAGCGGTTAAACAAGCCTTGGTTGTTGATCGGCAATCTGTTCGTGCCAGTCTCATGTTAGCCAATCTTGAGATGCAAGGGGGGCGGTACAAACAAGCGATTCGTGCATTAAAGCATGTTCCAGAGCAAGACCCCGGATTTTTAAATGAAATCATTGAGCCATTGGTTCGCTGTTATCGAGAGTTAGATGCCATGGATGAATGCATTGATTATTTGGAGCAAACCTTGCACGAGCACCCAAGGGTTTCGGTTATTTTTGTAATAGCCGAGCATTTAAGCAGAGAAAAAAGTGTCGATTTTGCCATTGATTTTGTATCCAGCCAACTGAGCCGACACCCCTCTATTCGGGGTTTGAATCGACTGATATATTGGCATTTGGAGTCAGCACACGGAAAAGTGCGCGATAAATTGCAAATGCTGTATGCTATCACGAGTAAATTTTTAGAAAACAAGCCCATCTATCGATGTGGCCATTGCGGCTTTAGTGGCAAATTACTGCATTGGCACTGCCCGAGTTGTAAAAATTGGGGTCGTGTAAAACCCATTCATGGTTTAGAAGGGGATTAAGATATGCATTTAATCATCGCCCTTGATTTCAACAACGAATCCGCCGCTTTCACAATAGTTGACCAACTGGACCCTAGCCAATGCGCACTCAAAGTGGGCAGCGAAATGTTTACATTGTTTGGCGCACCGTTTGTTCGTGCTTTGATTACCCGAGGTTTTAAGGTTTTTCTTGATCTAAAATTTCATGACATTCCCAATACCGTGGCACGTGCCTGTATGGCGGCTGCAGATCTAGGGGTATGGATGTTAACGATCCATGCGTCTGGTGGATTGAAAATGATGCAAGCTGCACGCGATGCAGTAGAGCCCTGTGGCGATAAACGCCCACTGATCGTTGCGGTTACGGTATTAACCAGCATAAATGAGATGGATTTGTCGACATTAGGCATTCAATCCTCTTTGCAAGCACATGTGTGTTTGCTTGCAACCCTGGCAAATGAATCCAGGTTAGACGGGGTCGTTTGCTCGGCACTGGACTCTCGGGAAGTAAAGAGGTTATTTGGGAAGAATTTTCTTGCTATTACACCAGGGATTCGTCGACTAGGGGACGCGCCGGGTGATCAAAGCAGGATTGTGACACCAGAATTTGCTTTGAGTGCGGGGAGTGATTATTTGGTTGTGGGCCGGTCTATAACCGGCTCTGCTAATCCGCTGAAGGCATTTCTTGAGTTTTTGTAAGCGTTTGATTTATAGAGGCCCATCAAAATACTTCCGTAGCAACCCATTCACCACAGTAGGATCTGCAGCACCCTTTGCCTGCTTCATCACTTGCCCCACAAAAAACGTCATCAATTTTTCTTTGCCGGCTCGATAGTCTGCTGCTTGTTGGGGATTATTTTCGACTGTTAAGCGTATTAACTTCTCAATCAATGCCGTGTTGTCGATCTGCTGGCAGCCGAGGGATGTGATGATGGCGTCCACGTCATCATCACGATACATCAACTCAGCAAATACACGCTTGGCATTGTTAGCTGAAATAAGGTTATCTGTCAAACGATCCAATAAACAGGCCATTCGCTCAGGTGACACAGGCAGCGCATCAAAATCAATTCCTTTTTTATTTAGTGCTGCCGTATAGGTGCCTTTCAACCAATTGGTCACAATTTTCACAGGAGCGTGGCTTTGCTGTTTAACCGCATCATAAAATCGAAACACACTAGGCGAGGAGAGTAAGAAATCAATGTCTTCATCAGGCAGCCCATCTTGATCCATTAATTGCACTCGAAGGGCCGCAGGCAAAACAGGGAGGTTGGCTTTGATGCGAGCAATGTCAACGGCCGTGATTTTGATGGGCAGTAAATCGGGATCAGGGAAATAGCGGTAATCGTTTTCGTTTTCTTTATCGCGCATGGGGCGGGTTGTATTGGTATCAGAACAATACAAGCGCGTTTGTTGAATCACCGGCTGGCCTCTTTCTAGTAAGTCTTGATGCCGGCATTGTTCATAGGCAATGGCTTTCTCAATAAAACGAAAGGAATTTAAATTTTTTAATTCCGTACGGATCCCTAATATCAAACTGCCTTTTGGTCTGAGTGATAGATTGACATCACAACGAAACGATCCGTCCTGCATATTCCCGTCGCAAATGTTTAAAAATATCAACAGTTGATGCAACGCCTTTAAATAACAAATGGCTTCATCAGCAGAAAACATGCAGGGGGTTGTGACAATTTCAAGCAACGGGATGCCCGCGCGGTTTAAGTCAATTCCAGTAAATGTTGGAAACGCATCGTGCAACGATTTCCCTGCATCTTCTTCTAAATGCGCGCGTTCAATGGTGACTGAGTTAAGACGCCCATTGCTTACGATGGGGCGTTGCAATTGGCTCGTTTGATACCCTTTCG
>CAMAYA010000050.1 GCA_945862275.1 Legionella genomosp. 1
ATCCCCATTTTCCCCGGGAAACCCAACATGGTAGCAATGTCGTCTAGCGGTGCAAACGCTTTATTTTGATAGCCGGCCAGCACGTCCATGAGATCAAGGTGGCGATAATGAAATCGATTTAAATAGTTATTCCATTTAAAGGGTTGCTGGTTTTCGCCTGCTTCCCAGTAAGTGGGCGCCGCTATTCCGTGTAAAAGGGCGCGGTAGTGCAATACCGGCAAATCAAACCCGCTGCCGTTCCAACTCACCAACGTGGGCGTGTGTTTATCGATACCCTTGAAAAAGCGCGTGATCAATTCCTTCTCATCCGCTTGCTCATCGCCCAAGGACCAGACTTTAAATTGATTGCCATTCACCATAACCAGTGAGATGGCGATGGCTTTCTGCAAATAATGCGGCAAAAACTCATGGCCCACTTTGGCGCGTCTGAGTGCAAACAGGGCGGTGGCCGTGTCTTCATCGGAGAGACCGTCAAGGTTATATAAAGTACGGCCAGCGGAAACGTCTGGGATGGTTTCGATGTCAAATACGAATAGCGTCATTCGCAACTATCCTAAATCAGACATGGCCACAGCATGGTAGCCTGCATCCACATGAACCACTTCACCGGTGATGCCTGAGCCCAAATCAGAGCAGAGAAATGCCGCAGTATTGCCCACTTCTTCAGGGGTAATGTTGCGCCGCAACGGGGTGGATTCAGCATAAGCGGCTTGCATTTTTCGAAAATCTTTGATGCCTGCGGCAGCCAAGGTACGGATGGGGCCAGCAGAGACGGCATTGACACGAATACCCCGTGGGCCAAGGCTTGCTGCAAGATAGCGCACAGACGCTTCTAAACTGGCTTTTGCAATGCCCATGACGTTGTAATTGGGCACGGCTTTTTCAGCACCGTAATAACTTAATGTTAAAATGGCACCGTTCGTGCCCTCCATCATAGGCAGAGCTGCTTTCGATAATGCAACCAAGCTGTAGGCGCTAATGTCATGGGCCATTCGGAATCCTTCCCGATTGACGTTATCCACAAAATCACCACTGATTTGATCGGCCGGGGCAAATGCGACAGAATGAATCACAATGTCCAATGTATTCCAGTGACTCCCTAATTGCTCAAAAACGGCTTGAATCTCCGTGTCGCTTGCGACATCACAAGGAAAGGTGAGGGTTGAATTGAAATCAGCAGCCATGTCCTGAACGCGCTCTTGCAAACGTTCGTTTTGATATGTGAACGCCAGTTCAGCGCCTTGCTCATGAAAAATTTTAGCAATGCCATATGCAATGGAGCGATTGCTCGCAAGCCCTACTATTAATGCTTTTTTACCCGTTAAAAAACCCACACCAATCTCCTTTCAGTTTAAATCAAGCGCCTGCACGATTTAGAAGTTCGCGCATTTTTGCTTGAATCATGTCAATGGCAATCCGATTTTCGCCGCCTCTGGGCACGATTAAATCGGCATACCGGCTGGATGGTTCAATGAATTGCAAATACATCGGCCGCACGGTGGCTTCATATTGATGCAAAACAGCCTCAAATGAACGGTGGCGTTCAACCACATCACGCATTAAGCGACGGCTCAAACACACATCCAAGGGCGCTGACATAAAAATACGGATGTCCATCAACTCGCGCAAGGCTTTTTCAGAGAAGAGTAAAATGCCTTCTAATACAATGATGGTATGGCGGCCAATGAACCGTGTTTCAGGCATGCGAAGATGTTTTGAGTGTGAATAAATAGGGATTTCAACCGATTCACCTTGTTGTAGACGGCGCAAGTGTTCGCACAATAGGGCGTGGTCGAAAGAGTCGGGGTGATCGTAGTTGATTTTTTCACGCTCAGCAAAGGCCAAGTGGTTATTGTCTTTGTAATATGCATCTTCAGAAATGACCACCACCTGATCAGAGCCCAGCTCATTCACAATGGTGTTGGCTAATAAACTTTTACCGGAAGCCGAAGGGCCGGCAATGCCTAAGATGATCGCTTGTTTAGTCATGGGTGCCACATTAAAGAATGTTTTGTGCAAATGGTACGGCTTTTTAGAGATTATTTCAATGATTCCTTGCCGATGTTTTTTCTTTGGCCAAAATGGCCTGTCATGAATGTTATATGTTGATTACTAACGTTGCATATGCAGCAGGCGAGCTATCTCATCAACCAAATACAACGGAATATTTAAAATATCGCCATCTTTCTTTAAATTCAGCATAGACACCCTAATGTTTAATCTAGAATTATACTTTTCAGCATAGACTTTTAAGCTTTTACTTCTGACGGATATATTCGATTTCACTTCCAATGGAATAATATCACCGTGATGTTGAATAACACAGCCGACTTCGGCACTGCCGGTGCTGGTCCAATAATATTGATTTTGAAGCCAGGGCGCGAGCGCTTGGAATACATAATTTTCAGTCAGCGATCCGCGAAATTCTTGGAATAATTGAGAGCCATCCAATAATGTCTTAATCGGCAACTCAGCAATGGTATTGAGTAGACCAACGTCAAGAATATAAATTTTAAAAATATCTAAATTACTATATGCTTTTAACGGCATTTTTGGTATCGAAATGTTGTGTATTTTGTAAATCAGCCCAGCAGCATTGAGCCATTGGATTGCTTCTTCATATTCTCTGGCTCTAGCGCTTGAACGCACGATTGAATAAATAAATTTTTTGTTTTCCTTTGCTAACTGGCTCGGAATAGAATTCCATATTTCTGAAATTTTGATGCTTAACTGTTTCGGTGCATGTTTTGAAAAATCAAGATCATATGATTTCAAGATTTCCTGGTGTACTTTTCTAACGGCATTAAAATCCCTGGAATTTACATAGGTCAATACCGCTTCCGGCATGCCGCCGGTATAATAATAGATCTTTAATAATTCATTCAGTTTGTTATGAAACGGCTCTGGTAAAGGTTCTATAGTCGTTAACGTTGTGATGTATGCTTTTAACATGGATTCGCCAATGGCATCTAAAAATTCCATGAAATTTAACGGATACAAATGTTCAAAATTAACCTGTCCCACTGGGAAGCCTTGATGATTTCCTATTTTAACGCCAAGTAACGATCCACAGGCACAAACATGATACTCATTCGCTTTTTCATGAAAGTATTTAAGGCTGTTTAAAGCCTGAGGGCATTCCTGTACTTCATCAAATATAATGAGCGTATGTTGTGGATTAATCGGCTTATTAAAATGGATTGAAAGTTTAAAAATAATATCGTTCGGATCCAGGCTGGCTTCAAAATATTTTTTTAATGCAGGGCTGTCTTCAAAATTCAAATACACATGGTCACTATAGGCCGCATTGGCGAAGGTGTTCAATGCATGTGTTTTCCCCACTTGTCTTGCACCATAAAGCAACAAGGGCTTGCGTTCTGGATCGTTCTGCCAGCTGATGAGCTTTTTAATAATATTTCGTTTCATCATTCACCTGAATCACTTGGATGATCACGTTTAATCAACTAAAAACGTGGGAAAGCCCACACTTTCAGTTGATTAAACGTGATATAATACACGATTTTATCTGTTAAAACGTGATAATTCAAGCGGTATTGTAACTCCTTTACATGAGATGGTGGTATCTCCTAGTGCTTGCGGTTATCATAAGCGCATGACAATAAATTTACAAAAGCGTACTCCATGTATTGAGCTACTCGCTCCGGATTCGCTGCAGCGCCTAGCTGCTTATCAAACACTCTGGGTCGGATTGAGTGGCGGCTTGGATTCAGTCGTGTTGCTGCATCAGGTGGCCCATCAACCTGCTTTGAAGGGGCAAGTATCTGCCGTTCATATTCACCACGCTCTAAGCCCTCATGCGGATGCTTGGCTCGAGCATTGCCAGTCGCTTTGTGCGGCATGGGGTGTTCCATTGATTGAACGCCACGTGCTGTTTGACCGCCTTGCCAATATTGAAGAGAATGCACGCAATGCTCGCTATGATGCATTTGCCGCATTGATGGCGGATGGTGATGGCTTACTGTTGGCGCACCATGCGGACGATCAGGCCGAAACAGTGCTCTTGCAATTGTTCCGAGGAGCGGGAATTGATGGCATGGCGGCTATGCTTGAGGTGAAGCCTTTAGGCTTGGGGGAACTGGTCCGGCCTTTTTTAATGCACACACGGAATACCCTTGAAGCCTATGCGCGGAGGCTTCAGTTGACATGGGTTGAGGATGAAAGCAATCAGGACGGTGCCTTTTCACGGAATTACTTGCGCCATCAGATCATGCCGTTATTGCAGAGGAAGTGGCCTGGTGTGGTGAAAAATCTCGTTCGTACGGCACAGCATTGCCAACAAGCCAAAGAAAATTTGGCCGCCTTGGCGCAGCTGGATGGTGAAGGTATCGGAGAGAACACGCTCTCACTCGCGGCTCTTCAGCCACTGGATCATGCACGTTCTGCAAACGTATTGCGTGCATGGTTGATGAACAATCAAATTCGCATGCCATCTACGGAGACATTTAATCGGATCATGACAGATGTTGTTTTCGCGCGTGAGGATGGAGAGGGGGGCGTTGCCTGGGATGGAGTCGGTGTGCGGCGTTATCAGAATGCCTTGTATTTATTTAACCATAACAGTATGCACTGTTCAGAAAATTTGGATTGGCCGTTGTTTCCGGGACAACGTGACTTAAACGCTAGTGGAGGACACTTGCGCGCAGCAATCGCGGATGCAGGCTTGCATGTGCCGAAGGGCCGGCGCGTGGAGGTGCGATTTCGCAAAGGAGGAGAGCGATTTTACTGGCGCGGCCAAACAAAATCGCTTAAACAATTGTTCCAGCAGTGGCGTGTGCCACCTTGGCTCCGTCATACCGTGCCTTTAATTTATATTGATGACCAATTCGCAGCGGTAGTAGGGTTTGCCGTGAGTGATACCCATTATCGGGAGAATGTGTCCTATACTTACCAGATTGATTTGCATCGAGAGCCAGCATGCCCCAGCCATTGATCCACATTACACGTAAATCAGCCTTTATTTTTGCGGGTTTTTTAGTGCTGTATGAGTTTTTAACCTATATTGCTAACGACATGATCATGCCGGGAATGCTCCATGTGGTGAAATCATTTCACGCGCCAGAATCGGCTATTGCTAACTCTTTTACGGCCTATATATTGGGTGGGGCGAGTTTGCAGTTGTTTTTAGGTCCGCTTTCAGACCGCTATGGGCGTCGTCCCGTGATGCTGTTCGGGGCCTTCTTTTTTTTGTTGAGCACTCTTTTCATTGCGCTCTCGCAATCCATGGATCAGTTTCTGGTCGCTCGATTTTTTCAAGGGATGGGCCTTTGTTTCATTTGTGTGGTGGGTTACGCCACGTTGCAAGAAATTTTTGCTGAAATGGACGCTATCCGGTTAATTGCCATCATGGCCAATGTAGCAATATTAGCGCCTTTGCTGGGCCCACTGGTGGGCGCTGTTTTTATCCGGTTTTTTAGTTGGCGGCTCATCTTTGTCATCATCGCGGCTTTGGCCTTTACGGCCCTCTGGGGGTTGTGGCGATTCATGCCTGAGTCGGTGGGGGCAGCCAGGCGAAATGGCGAGCTGCTCAAAGCGGTTTCCTTGTCGCCGCGTGTTATCGCTGCGAATTACAAGGCCCTGCTGTTGAATCGTCCGTTTATGTTAGGTTCGCTCTCATTGGGTCTTTTGTCGTTGCCGTGCTGTCTTTGGATAGCGTTTGCGCCTGTGATTCTGGTATTGGATGCAAAATTGTCCATCATTCAGTATGGTGTGTGGCAATTGCCGGTTTTTGGTGGTTATATATTAGGCAATATCTTATTACAAAAATTGACGCATCGCAATAACATCACACAATTGGCTTGCCTTGGCTCGTTGATTTCTGTAGTGGGATTATTGGGAATGTTTATATTGCCATGGTTGATATTTGATAATTATTTCTGGCTGATGCCCGGATTAATAGTGTACAGCTTTGGCTACGGCGTTGTCGGCGCGCCATTGAATCGATTCATTTTGTATTCCACCGCCGTGGGAAAAGGCACCGGATCGGCTTTGTTGAGTATGCTCAGCATGGCCGTGATGGGATTTGGAACCGAGCTGGTTAATTTCATGGATATTTCGCATGATCCGCGTGCTTTTGGGTTTGGTTGTGCCTTGATTGGGTTGGTTCATTTTATCTTTTTAAGTGGAACGTTTTTTTACTCTAGGTTGAAACAATGAATGGTTATTTAGCAGGGGTTGATGAAGTAGGCCGAGGGCCTTTGGCGGGACCGGTGGTAACGGCTGCGGTGATTTTAAACGGGCCCATTGAAGGAATTACAGACTCCAAAAAATTAAGCCCACTAAAGCGCAAGCAGTTGGCACAGCTCATTCGTGAGCGCGCCCTTTGCTACGCTTATGGACGTGCCGAAGTGGACGAAATAGATCGGCTCAATATTCACCACGCGACGCTACTGGCCATGAAGCGTGCAATAGAGGGTTTATCCGTTTGTCCGAGCCGGGTATCGGTGGATGGGTTATATACGCCGCAGGTTGCTATGCCTTGCCAGGCAATTGTGCGGGGAGACAGTTTGGTGCTTGAAATCGGTGCCGCTTCTATTTTGGCAAAAGTCTTGCGAGATGAGGAAATGGAAGCGATGGACTTGCTTTATCCAGGGTATGGTTTTGCGCTTCACAAAGGCTACCCAACGGCACTGCATCGTGCAGCATTGCTCGATATAGGCCCCTGTGACATTCATCGACGAAGCTATGCGCCGGTTGCGGCGGCCTTAATGAGTCGTTCATCACCAAATAGCTAAAGCATAATTTTGAATGATCCGTTCATCTTTTGTGATTAAAGGCGCTTGAAAAACAGATGCATTGGCAACAATCAATCGATCAAACGGATCGCGCGTCCAGCGTTGTTGTTGTGCTTCTTCTACTACACGGTAGAAGTCTACTCTGGATACCATTACTCCCATATGCGCATCTAGATAGCGAACAATATCAACGCCCGCAACCGTTGTTCGCCCAATTTCATGTAAATAATCCAATTCCAATTCAACCATAGGCGAAATATACAAATCCATGGATTCTAATTGATGTTGAATTCGGGTAGGAATTTTCTCTAATAAACCAGCATACAACCACACCATTATATGCGTATCTAAAAAAATCATAGGTCATTCTCACCTTGCCAATGCGAAGACCAATCCATATGAACAATCGTTTCAGGTTCAACGCATAATGTCTCAGGATGAGCGGTCAGATTGATTAGCTTCCCCCTATTTTTTTTCTTTTCAAACACCAATTTCACAATTTGACCATTGCGATTGATTTCAATCGGTTGCTGCGTTTCAATCACTTGATCCAATACTTTATACAAGTTAGCGCGCAATTGAGTGGGTGTGATTGTCATTTGAGTGCTCCATGATGTACGCTTTAGTTAATGGTAGCGTACGCGTAGAATTTTGGCAAGCCCACTAATGCATGCTATTAAATAAAATGCGGTGCGAGCCAATGGACATTAAAATACCAAAACCGGCTAAAAACGTGACCATAGCGCTTCCACCATAGCTCACCAAGGGCAGTGGTATCCCAACCACCGGCAATATGCCCATGACCATACCGATATTCACGAAGGCCGATAGGAAAAAAGTCATTGCCAAGCTCGCTGCCAGCAGGCGTGTAAAGCATGTTTGCGCGTGTCGAGCAATGCTTAGGCAGCGCAGTGAAATCAGCACGACTAGGGTTATCAAGACAAACCCGCCTACAAAGCCAAATTCTTCTCCACAGACCGCAAAAATAAAATCCGTGGCATGTTCAGGTAAAAAATTAAGGTGGGCTTGACTGCCGGTTAACCAACCTTTTCCCAATGCGCCCCCTGAGCCAATTGCAATTTTGGATTGAATAATGTGATATCCCGCGCCTAACGGATCTTGCTCTGGGTTAATGAGGGTGAATATGCGTTGTTTTTGGTAGTCATGCATCACATGCCAAAGGAGGGGTGCGGCAAGGCCCATTGCGAGCGTGATAAAGAGAACTATGCGCATGCGGATGCCAGCTAAAAATATCACACAAAGCCCAGCGCAGGCGACCATGATGGCGGTGCCTAAGTCGGGTTGTTTGGCAATTAAAATAGCGGGGATAAAAATAATCAGCGAGGTGATGAACAGTGATCTTAAATCAATGGGCAAGGTTTTTCGATCCAGATACCAGGCGGCCATCAT
>CAMAYA010000051.1 GCA_945862275.1 Legionella genomosp. 1
AGCAACACCACCCTTTGCCTGGTGAGCAAGGGGTGGTGTTGGTGTTTATCCGTTGCAGCTAACGACTGTTGGAATCACGTACACGTATGTAGCGTTTTCTGCAAACGCTTCAGGGTAATATCTGTGATCAATACTACGTGAGGAAAAAAAACCTCCGGAAAATGCATCCATCGGCGGTGCACTTGGTTCTGTGGATTCTTGGCTTGTAAATGTTGGGGCTTCTTGGCTTGTAAATGATGGAAACAAATCCCAGATGAATGCTCCTATCGCTTGCACAGTAGACACCAGGGCGTTAAAGATCTGCGAGAAGGGTGTGTTTAACAGATTGAAAAACCCAACTATGAGCATCCCTACGGCAACAAATGTTAACTCGATGATCTTAAAAATATTCAACAGAGCGGCACCCGCCAATGCACACAAGCCGATCGGGTTCACAGCAAGCCCTAGAACGGCTGCACCTAGCATACCTGCACACAGCGCTGCACTGGTGTTTAGCAATAATAGCAAGAAATCATAAGTGAAGCTGTACTCGCACCAGCCGCGAGGTTTGAGATGTTTAAATTGTTCATAAATAAATACATAAGGCAGGAGTATAGCTACACCACCAACCCCACAAGCTAGCGCTATAGTGCCTAAGGGCCCAGCTGCTGCGGCGATAGAGCCATACCCTACGCAGGATAATGCGGCGCTGCCTATGACGCCTGTTCCCGCGTTGAAAGCGGCGCTGCCCATCATGTCTAAAATGGTTAAGTCTGTGATTGCATTATAATACGGCATATTAAAAGACCTTTTAGTGATTAATGTGGCGCAAATTATACAACATTGATCTGTATTGTGTCAACCGGTGAATTTGAACAGGTGATTTTGTGATTATCTGTTGCATAGTGCCTCCACTTCATGTAAATTTTTGCTAGACTTGTACAGTATTTTTAAAAAAACAATGAGGGAGAAGGGTATGAAACGTTTAACCATGTTTGTGGTTGCTGGAATGATGGGCTTATTACTGGCTGCTTGCGGTGAAAATGCACCAAAACAACCTGTTGCTACAACGGATGTTGTCGTAGAACAACCGGCTGCTGCTCCTGAAGCGGCTGCAACTGAAGCAGCTCCTGATGAAGCCGCTGCTGCAGATGCGCAAACTCAAGAATAATGAGTTGTGTTGTTTAGCATAAAAAAAAACCCGCTCATCGGCGGGTTTTTTTATGGTTCGTTTATTCTGCTTCGTCTTCCACTTGCTTCATCTCATCAATCAGTTTCATGAGTGCGTAACACAATTGTTGTGTGCCTTCGCGCTGTATAGCTGAAATAGAGAATACAGGACCCGACCACTCCAGTTCCTTCACGATGCGAGCAAGGGTTTGCTTGCGGATTTCTTCATCCGGTAACATGTCGATTTTATTCAACACCCACCAACGCGGTTTGTTGAGCAGATCTGGATTGTACGCGGCGAGCTCGTTGATGATGACGCGCGCCGATTCTACCGGATCGCTCTCATCTAGGGGTGCTACATCAATCACGTGCAACAAGACACATGTGCGTGATAAATGCCTTAAGAATCGGTGCCCAAGGCCAGCACCTTCTGATGCGCCTTCAATGAGTCCTGGAATATCTGCCATGACAAAGCTTTTATAAGGCCCCACACTGACCACGCCCAATCCTGGGTGTAATGTCGTGAACGGGTAGTCTGCTACTTTGGGTTTTGCCGCAGATACAGCGCGAATGAGGGTCGACTTGCCTGCATTAGGGAGCCCTAACAAACCCACATCGGCCAATACACGCAGTTCAAGCCGCAATTGACGCAATTCGCCAGGCTTGCCGTTGCTCGTTTGTCTGGGCGCACGATTGACGCTGCTTTTATAACGGGCGTTTCCGATGCCGTGATATCCGGCTTGAGCCACCAAAAGGCGAGTACCTGCTTCACGAATATCGCCCAAGAGCTCGCTGGTGTCTGCATCATAAACCAATGTACCGAGAGGGACTTGAATAATTAAATCATCCCCGGCTTTTCCCGTGCAGTTTGCACCGCGTCCGCATTCGCCATTTTGAGCCTTGTAATTGCGTTGATAGCGAAAGTCCACCAATGTATTGAGGTCTTTGTTGGCCTCAAGGTATACACAGCCGCCGTTTCCGCCATCGCCGCCGTCAGGGCCGCCGAATGGGATAAATTTTTCGCGGCGAAAACTAAGGCACCCATGCCCGCCGCTGCCGGCTTCTACTTTAATGATGACTTCATCGACGAATTTCATGTGTGCCTTCAACTATAAAAAAAAAGCCCCGAAAACGGGGCAACATAGGAAGATAGGGCGTATTGCTTACGCTTCTTGGGCTTCCAACGCTACGGGCTCAATCGTCACGTATTTGCGATTTTTTGGACCTTTAACAATAAACTTAACCAAACCGGTCATTTTTGCAAACAAAGTGTGATCGCGGCCTAAACCTACGCCTTCACCTGCATGAAATGGTGTGCCACGTTGGCGCACTAAAATTTCACCCGCATTAACAAACTGGCCACCAAAACGTTTCACACCTAGATATTTAGGATTCGAATCGCGGCCGTTGCGCGTACTACCACCTGCTTTCTTATGAGCCATTACTATCCCCTCTTACTTGCTGATCGCGGTAATTTTTACCTGAGTGTAATTTTGTCGGTGTCCCATTTGTTTCATATGGTGCTTACGACGACGGAATTTGATGATTTTAATTTTCTTGTGGCGACCGTGCTCCATGATTTCAGCATGAACAACGGCGTTGGCAATAAACGGCGTGCCACAGGTGATGTTTTCGCCATCGGCCAACATAAGCACTTCACCGAATAGAAATTCAGTGCCAACTTCAGCAGTCAATTCTTCGAATTTAATGACCTCGCCTACTTGAACGCGGTATTGCTTGCCGCCTGTTTTAATTACTGCATACATAAATGATTCTCCAACTCGTCCAATTGACTTAGTCTTAAGGAACGAATGCGTTCCTGACAGGTTTAACAAAGTGACATATTCTATAATAAATTCCGTTCTGACTTCAAGTTGATTTTAAAATATTGTATACTGCGACACCTTAATAGGGTCTTTTTGTGTGTAATTAACGCAATTTGGTGTTAATGTGTTTAACCCGGTCGCAGGGTTAATGAATTTATTTTATCTGGAGACGATTAATGTCCACAATATTGCTAGAAGCTGAAACAAGAACTGACATGGGGAAAGGTGCGAGCCGCCGCCTACGTCGTCTTGAAAACAAAGTCCCTGCTGTTATCTATGGTGGCGAAAAAGCGCCCCAATCCATTCTTTTTTTGCATAACAAAGTAATCAAAGCATTGGAAACAGAAAGCATTTATTCCAGCGTGTTTAATATTTCTGTGAACGGAAAAGTCGAGCATGTCATTTTAAAAGATTTGCAACGTCATCCGTACAAGCCATTGATCATGCACATGGACTTGCAACGCGTTTCTATGAAAGATGTATTGGTGAAAATGGTACCGTTGCATTTCATCAATGAAAAAGACGCGCCTGGCGTGAAAGATGGCGGTGTTGTAAGCCACACCATGTCACAAGTCGAAGTACGATGCCAAGCTAAATTCTTGCCTGAGTTCATTGCGGTTGATATGGCCAAAATGAACATGAATGATGTGTTGCATTTATCTGACTTAGATTTGCCTAAAAATGTTCATTTAGCGCTTGACCCGACAACGGGCGATCATGACCATCCTGTAGTCAGCATTCATGTTAGCAAAGTTGACTTGAGTGAAGAGGCGACTGAAGAAGCAGCTGAAGAAATCATTGAAGAAGCTTCTGAAGAAGGCAGTGCCAAGTAATGTAGTAGGTTGGGCCTCGGCCCAACAGCGTGGTTTATTCGTACAAAAGTGTTGGGCCAAGGCCCAACTTACACAAGAGCACTCATGCCCATTAAATTAATTATCGGCTTACGCAACCCCGGTCCCACTTACGAGCACACGCGCCACAATGCCGGTGGGTGGTTTGTTGATGCGTTGGCGAAACATAGCCATTCAGTATTTAAGTCTGACAAAAAAATGCATTCTGAACTGGCTGATATGCGCGCGCAACAAAGTGTATGCAAGCTATGCCTTCCACTGACATTTATGAATCTCAGTGGGCAGCCTACCCGTGCAGTATGCCAATTTTACCGCATTGAGCCGAATGAAGTATTGGTGGTGCATGATGAATTGGATTTGCCAGCAGGCCGCATCAAATTAAAAACAGGCGGCGGACACGGCGGTCACAATGGCTTGCGTGACATTGTCAGCCAACTGGGCAGTTCAGATTTTCACCGCTTACGAATAGGCATTGGCCACCCTGGCCATAAAGAATTGGTATTGGATTATGTGTTAGGTAAGCCCCCTCAGCATGAACGCGCGCTGATGTTGGGTGCGATTGATCGCGGGATTGCGGTGGTTCCGGCACTTTTAACAGGTGATATAGCCGGCGCAATGAACGTTTTAAACTATGAGGTACGTGATGGGATTTAAATGTGGGATAGTTGGCTTGCCCAACGTAGGTAAATCGACGTTATTTAATGCGTTAACCAAAGCGGGCATTGAAGCGGCAAATTATCCGTTTTGTACCATCGAACCAAACGTTGGCGTGGTAACGGTGCCGGATCCTCGAATAGATGCATTAAGCCTTATTGTACTACCCCAACGCGTAGTACCTGCCGTGATGCAATTTGTCGATATTGCGGGGCTTGTGAAGGGTGCTGCGAGTGGAGAAGGACTGGGCAATCAATTTTTGGCCAATATTCGTGAAACCGATGCCATCGCGCACGTGGTGCGTTGTTTTGAACACTCCGGGATCATCCATGTGGAAGGGCGCGTTGATCCATTGAGCGACATTGAAATCATCAACACCGAATTGGCATTGGCGGACATGGACACAGTAGAGCGCGCATTGCATAAAGCCGGCAAGCTCAGCAAAGGGGGCAACAAAGACGCCATTTCTGAACGCCAAGCGTTGGAAAAAATAAAAGCACACTTGGATATCGGGCATCCTGTGCGCACATTGGAACTATCACCAGAAGAGTCTCTGATTGGGCAACGGCTCTGTCTGTTGACCGCAAAACCGGTGTTGTATGTGGCTAATGTGGCCGATGATGGGTATGAAAACAATCCTTTGTTGGAAAAAGTTTTGGCTCTGGCTTTGCAAGAAAATGCGCGTGTTGTAGCGCTCTGTGCCTCCACTGAATCCGAATTGGTGGAGTTGGATGATGCAGATCGCCAAGAATTCATGAATGATTTAGGTTTAACCGAACCGGGTTTAAACCGCGTGATTCGCGCAGGGTACGATTTGTTAGGCTTGCAAACGTATTTTACGGCTGGTGTAAAAGAAGTGCGTGCGTGGACTGTAAAACGTGGTGCAACAGCCCCGCAAGCGGCCGCTGTGATTCACACGGACTTTGAAAAAGGGTTTATTCGTGCCGAAGTGATTGCCTATGATGCGTTTATTAGCAGTGGTGGCGAGCAGGGTGCTAAAGAGGCCGGAAAATGGCGGCTTGAAGGCAAAGACTACATCGTGTGCGATGGGGATGTGATGCATTTTCGGTTCAACGTTTAGAAACGGTTCACCAGTACTCACAAAGGCATGCCCGATAGACATTCGTGTGTCGGGGGCCTGTCATGGTGTGCTGTATTTTTCGTGCTCGCAGGCTCCGCGCGTAAAATACAGCACACCATGCCACCCCTCCTTCGTGATCGCTAGACCAATAAAGATACCAATCTCTTCCGCATTAGGTTATACTTCGCGCCAGGTTTCCAACACTAGCCAAGGGGTTGACTTGTCTGATTCTTTTGCCATGGATAATAAGGTGGTAGCACCGCGGTCTACCTGGATTCCCTGGTTGGTATGCCTGTCAGCGGGTCTTTTTTTCTTGTATGAATTTTTTCAACTGAATGTGTTTGATGTCATCAATCAACCCTTGCGGGATGAGTTTGGCATGGATGCCGCACAATTGAGTTGGATGTCTAGCGCCTATGTTTGGGCCAATGTATTGTTTCTTTTGCCGGCCGGTGTATTGCTCGACCGATTTTCAACGCGACGCGTCATATTAATGGCCATGGGCATTTGTGTGCTGGGAACGCTGGGCTTTGCCTTGGCGCACGCCTTTGCTTGGGCGGCTTTTTTTCATGCACTGACCGGTCTTGGCAATGCGTTTTGCTTTGTATCTTGTGTGGTTTTGGTTTCGCGTTGGTTTCCCCCTCGTCGTCAGGCGTTGGTGATCGGTTGCCTGGTCACGATGGCCTTTATCGGTGGCATGATGGCGCATACTCCGTTCGCTTATTTGAGCACGCAATACGGCTGGCGTGAAGCCATGTTAATGGATGCGGGCGTTGGCGCTTTGATTTTTTCGTGGATATTTTTCATTGTAAAAGACAATCCAAATGTCGATTCCAGTATCGCTAACACGTCGGCTGCACGTCCTTATTTTGCAGGTTTTTTACACGTGCTCACCAATCGCCAAAATTGGCTCGCTGGTATCTATACTTCATGCCTTAATCTTCCTATTATGGTTTTGTGCGCCTTATGGGGAGCCAGCTACTTAGCGGTCGCTCATCAATTGACTGGGATTGCGGCCAGCAATATTGTGAGTTTGATTTTTATAGGAAGCATCTTAGGCTGCCCTTTGGTCGGCTGGCTTTCCGACCGGTTAGGCCGGCGTAAGCCCTTAATGCTCATGGGCGCAATCGCCACGCTGATAACCATTGCTCCCTTGTTGATGGGCATTGCTTTATCTCCAACCGCTTTAAGTGGGTTGTTTTTTGCGCTAGGATTTTTTACCAGTACACAAGTGATTGCTTATCCCTTGATTGCAGAAAGCAACGCGCCTGAGCGTACTGGGGTGGCGACCGGTATGGCTTCTGTCATTATCATGGGTGGCGGTGGCTTGGGCCAGGTTTTGTTTGGTATGCTGATGCGACAACACGCGGGTGACGTATCACGTCTGTATGCTGGAGGTGATTTTCAGTTTGCCATGTGGATGTTCCCCATCGCAGCCCTCGTGGCGTTGTTGGCCATTTTATTGACCCAAGAAACGCATTGCGAGCGTTTAAAGAGGAGTGGTGATGCAGGTGATTGATGAATATCAACGAATGGATTCAGCGCGCGCACCGCTGTTGCCATGGGTGGTTTGTTTTGCTGCGTCTTTATTTTTCTTTTATGAGTTTATTCAGGGCAATATGTTTGCCTCCATTGCCGACAACATCATGCGTGATTTTCATATTCAAGCGGACAAAATGAGTTATTTGTCTAGCATTTATTATGCCTCCAACGTGCTGTTCCTTTTTGTCGCCGGTTTCGTACTCGATCGATTCTCCAGTAAAAAAATTATTATGGTGGCGATGTTGCTGTGCGTGTTGAGCACGTTTACGCTGGCGCATGCTCAATCATTCTATTTGGCGTTAGCTTGCCGATTTGTGACCGGCATCGGGAGCGCGTTTTGTTTTCTGGGGCCTATTCGAATTGCCTCACGCTGGTTTCCACCGAAGCGCATGGCGCTGGTGACCGGTGCCATTGTTACCATGGCCATGACGGGTGGCATGTTGGCACAATACCCACTGACGCAACTGGTGCTACAGGTCGGTTGGCGTGATGCTTTGATCATGGTGGCGTGGCTAGGTTTGGCCATGTTGGTGCTGATGGCGTTTTGGGTGAAAGACAAACCTGAAAATGAAGCGGTCCGAACGCGAGCAAAAATGAGCGCTTTGGTTCAAGCGAAAAAAGCCTACTTGAATCCACAAACCATACGTGCGGCACTGTACACCAGTTTGATGAACATGGGTGTTGCTGTATTTGGTGCCATGATGGGGTCACTCTATTTGATGCAGCGCCTTGGCGTGAGCAAGGGCGATGCGGCCATGGTGAACTCCATGCTGTTTTTAGGTGCTATTATCGGTGGTCCGCTTATTGGGTGGTGTTCTGATAAGATGGGGTTACGTATTCTGCCTATGAAGGCTGGAGCAGTGGCTTCCTTTGTTGTGCTTCTGGGCATTTTATATCTCCCTGTATCGTTAAGCTTG
>CAMAYA010000052.1 GCA_945862275.1 Legionella genomosp. 1
AATTGGATGTCAATCAACTCAATCAACATAATAACACTGCACTCTATGAGATGGTAAAACTGAGCCTCAATAAACCCGGCTTAATACCCAAGACTCGTTGGTTTATTGAAATGTTTGATCCAAGGTTAACGAAACTAGACCCACTTGGATCGTCGCTGCTGCATTTGGCGTGCGAAAGTCAGGATCTTGAACTTACCAACTATTGTGTTGAAAATCGCGGTTTATCACTGTTAAAGCCTAGAAAAGACCATTTAAATGCAATGGATATTGCATTAGTCAAACAGAATCTAACCCTGGTCACTTATTTATGGAACCGTTTAACCCCTATAGAACGAGCATCCTATATTGCCCATTTAAACAGTAAAAAAGAGTGCGAACACATAGCCTACCTCATGACGAGTCACCTTTACGAACCGCCATTCAGCGAGGCACAAGAAGACAAACTGCAACTAGAAAGCCCTGCCAGAAAAGCCGCACCAACTCTAGACATCACACTGATTCCCAGCGAACCAATTGTGTGTGATGGCAACGGGTTGTTTGAAGCCATTGATGAGCGTCGAATAGATGATATTAAGTCCTTGAATGCATTCGCAAGCGAGTGGATTGCATACCCCAAGTGTTGCCAAAACAATCCTATGCTCAAATCTCTGTTGCATCAACTGTCTGGGCTTATCAAAAGCAGCACATGTCATCATGCATATATATATGGCAGCTTTCATTTTAAAAATCCAAACGATTTAGACATTTTACTGCCGAATATCGCAACAATCGAAGCCAAAAATTCTGCGTTAGCACTCATCAACTTACTGATTTCGGACACGGGAACGGTCACAATAAAAGACAGGTGGACCGGTGAATATGGATATAGAAAACACGGTCTTCATATTATTCCTATGGACTGGAGGGGCATTAAAATTGAATGGGTTCTCACGGAAAAAACCTTCCAAAACCATGCGTTGATGTTGGACTTCACCATTGGTGCACAATATTTTAACCTCAGAACACTGCATACACATGAAATACCTGGATTAAATTCACGCCACGATGTATGCAATAAAAGGATCAATACCATTTCAGAAGCGCGCGACAGTTTTGGGGAGGATTTGAGTCGCTTTTTTCGAGCAATACGGCTCATGGCAGACGAAGGGTTTCATTTATCCGAAGCCTGTGAGTCGGCTCTGAATGACCATTTTTCTGATGATTTCAATCCATTTATCAGGATGAATCAAGATAAACTAAATCAACAACTAACCCTGTTGTTTAAATCACCAGATCCGGCCAAACACGTGAAGATATTGTACGAACTGCGGGCTTTGAATAAATTATTTGATTGTCTTTCAAATAATGCAGGACAGGCAGCGGGATACTACAAAGAGCAATTAAGGCCTTACATCCAGCATTATTACCCGCCTGAAGTATTGCAAGCGTGCCTGGTACCACCCGTTTATTTAAGCGGCAACCCTTTTGTTTTTTATTCACAACAAACGACAAGTCCAGAATCACCCTTTATTACGGCGTTGCATCAAGGCTGAAAAAAACTCCGGTTTATTCAAGCCAATCTCTTTGAAAATCTGCGGCACCTTAGCCCAACTATTTTCTTGCTCAATGCTCTCTACGACCAATTCAAACCCACGGTCTTTGTCAGCAGGCACTCCCCATCCGTTGATGTAACACAATCCATGCAACCGTCTCGCCTGTATATGATTCAATTTTTCTGAAGCCAATAAAAATGCATGTGCATCCCGGTAAAGAATTTGCATCTGGCTCTCATTGCTTTCACTAGCGAGTACACCATCGCTCTGCAAATTATCTCTAAATTTTGCTTCATCCAATAAATTTTTACCCAGAAGGTATTGTGCCACGCAATCATCCAACATGGCCGAAGCGCGATAGGCCGCTAACATGGATACGCGAGCAAAGGGCCATTTTTTTTTGTCCTGTAAGCCTGCGTAAATACCTGCCAAACAATGATACGCGGCCCTTTCTTTTGCGAGCGCTTCATCTGTGGGTTGGTTCAGAAGACGGCTTTGTTGCATGACTTTTATTTTTTTAATCAATCGATTTATTTTGAGTCGTTTCCACCAAAAACACATAGCATATCCTTTTATCGGCTAGAAATAATCCACTGAAACAACATCGCCATCAAAAATATGAGCCCGACTGTCATTAAAATGGTGAGAATAAATTTATAAGACTCTTTTGTTTCTTTTTTCACTTTAACATGTTCTGGCACTATACCTAGAATTTCATTGTCAATTCGGTTAGATGTGAAATAGGTGACCAATGCAAACAGAAAACTTCCTAAGAAATCAACCAACAAAACAACCCAAGAAGCGTTGCGCCACGTCAAGCTGTATGATGTTTGAACAAAATTAATGCGATCAAATACCGGGTCAGGAATGCTATAGACCCAACCAAATGCAATATAGGGGAACAGATAAATCCCCGCGCCAAAAAGCATCAGGCTGATAATTAAACACACAAGGCCAATGATATAATAGGCTTTGTTTTGTTGATAACGATCAGGTTCCATAGTAATTAAGGTCCATTTATTCTATGAGTTTGAGCAATATGAGTCCATCGCTCACCAGGTATTTTTACCATAACAAATAGTCCTAACAAAGGCAAACATTCTAGATGATTGGTATCATCTGGTTCGATGTGATATAATTCCTTTCCAGCTAATCAAGGTATAAAGAAAATGTCAGATAAAGTTCGTGGTACAGTAAAATGGTTTAACGAAAGCAAAGGCTTTGGTTTTGTTGAAAGCAATGGCAAAGATTATTTCGTTCATTTCAGTGCAATTCAAGGCAGTGGATTTAAAACACTAGCTGAAGGCGCTGCTGTTATGTTCAAACCAGGTCAAGGACAAAAAGGTCCTCAAGCCGAAGAAGTCGAATTGGTATAGTCTCCAAAGACGCCACCCTGTTCGCATGGTGGCGTCATCTCCATCCTCTTTATTTAGCAGCAGCTGCTTTTGCTACATCCCCGCTAACTTGTTTAATTTGACTTTGTAAATTATCTTGAACCGTCTTGATTTGATCTTGCGTTTTAGCATATCCATCGTTAATTTGCTTTTGAATATCGGTTTGCACTTTTTTTAATTGCGCTTGCAGCTGCGTATTTAAATCTTTATTTTGTTTCTTTTGCGTTTCTTGCATTTGTTGTAATTGTGATTGTATCTGGCTATTTAACATCTGAATTTGTTTGGCGGCACTCTCATCTGCCGCAAACGTGCCATTAGCAGTACCCAGCAACAGCACAATCATCCATCCTGTTTTTTTCATTTAAACCTCCTTTTTAAGCACAGCTGTTTTCTTCTTCTTATAAATATGCACTTGCTGAACGATGGGGTCAAGCCATGGGCCGGATATTTTATATGTATATGCACTGATTTGTTGCAAGCCTTTATTTATCAATTTACTCGCAACCCATGTTGCAAAGCCTGCTATTGGGCCAGCAATAGGGCCACCTGCAATGGTCACCACAATGGGTAAGCTCGCCATGATATACGGAGACACACGCAAATCCATATCATATAAATGATTGACCACGTCCAAATCCCCTTTCATACTAGCATAGGCAACCGGGCCATCCAAATAGCTGTCTTGTGTTGTCATGACACCACTTTTCAGAATAAAACTACCCTTGAACACATCAAAACTATAGCCGCCTTCCGATAAATCGCTAAAATCCAATTGAAGCCTTCGTGGAATCGTTTGAAGACTCAACACACTTAATAATTTCCCTAATCCTAATTTTTCCTCCGTGGCTTTGTCCAAATGCGTTATTCGCCCACCCCTCAGAGTGATGTTCATTTCGCCATTCACTTTTGCGAGCGAGAAATCATGCATCGCACCAGGCCAATCCCCATTAAACGTCACTTGCCCTCTATGGGCTTCTACTGCAGGGATAATATTCCAACGCGCCAGTGCTCGGCCCAAATCAGAAAGCTGCAAATCCGCTTGCACGCGTGTTTTGTCCTTTTTACCCGTTTGTGTCCAATCTCCTTGCACGGTTAACAAATATTCAGGGGATTTGATTTTACAATACTCAAGCACCAGCTGTGTTGGTTTACTGGTACTTTTCAAACTAACACTGCCCAAATCAATGTTATCTAACTTCACTGTGTTGATCACAAGGTTCAAATTTGGAATATCACGGGGTAAAAGACGGGTATGAGCCGATTTCATGCGGTTTTTTAACGTCAGGAGATCCGTTAAATACAACCTATCAATCGTCCCCGATAATGAACTTGCGGCAGGCGCGTACTGCAAGTCAGCAGCAAGGTTCTGTTCATCTACTTTTATCGACCAATTATCACGTCCGAGCGTCCGGGCGTGAACCTTTAGATCTTTATATTGAAGGCCTATCACCCTGTTTTGGGCCGCATTAAAACCGAGATCAAGCGTTAGCGGCGCTTTTTCTTCTGCCGTTTTTCCTAATGGGGAAGGCAAATCAACCGAAACCCCTTCCATGGTAGTAGTGACCTTCATGTGATCAAAATCACGCGGGTTCTCGGTCAATTTGAGCACGCTTTTAATTTTTAAATGCCCATCCATCAGTTCAAATAGGGGTAAAGGAAATTTTCGGCGCAAGAGATCAATGCTTGTGCTGCCCTCAATATTCGCTTCAGTATAGGATTTTGGTGTTTTAACCGAACGAATGTGCATGGTCAGTGGCTCACCTGCAAGCGTTGCATGAAGCGCACTGTCAGTAATACCATGCTCATCAAACTGCAAGGCCCCTGTCAATTCATCGAAAACAATGTCATTCGACGCATGATGGAGAATGACTTGATTATTATCAAAGGCGAGTACGCCACGCGCTAAAACCTGATCGCTTTTCGGATACAATGGGATCTCCAATTGTAAATCCAACCCTAATGAATCGCGAATATCCATCATTTTCCACAGCAATAAATGTTGACTGATGGGCGTTTCCAATACATATGCTTTTATTTTATCAGCAGGAGCTTTCACCGCCCCACGAATCAGCAACGCTTCATGGCCTAAGCCAATGTCTTTGAGTCTCACATTCACTTTCTCAACTGGAATGTCCTGTAAATCGGCTTGAAAAACATCTGCATTCAACGTTCGATTGTCCACCTGCAAATGCGCATTAATATTACGACCTAAAGGCCAATCTTTAGCAAACAGCAGATCCAAGCCCGTGAGGTAGGTATTGATGGAAAACTCCCCTTGCTGGCTATCAAAGGGAAATTCAGCCAAAGGACCATTCACAATTAATCGCCCACTCGCTACCTTCAATTGTTTCACGCCTTGTCGTATCCACCTGTCTAATTTCGGTTTCATCAGATCAGGAGGAATATAGTTCAACCATTGCTCTGCTTTTTTGGCTGAAAACTCGGCCGTCATTCGTAAATTAGCTGAAGGAAGCAAAGGCTCATCTATGGTGCCTGCAGCACTGAAGACCAAATCAGGCCGACTCAAGACAAAGCGGTCCATGCTGACTCGCAGCCCATTGCTCAGTTGCTTCCAGTCGAATGCCGCATTCAACTGTTCAAACGTCACGGCCGGCAGGCCCTTAAGCGTCAAGGTGGTCTGCTCGCTATCCAATTCCAATCGACCTTCTGTCGGTTGCCAACTCAAAACGCCAGAGAGTTGACTAACGGACGGGATATGATGCTGTCCCGTCCAACCCAATTGTGAAAATTGCGTTAATATCGAGTCAAGCTCACCTGTCTTCACGACTACTTGCGTATTCTGTAGCGTACCCTTTGGGTGCATTGTTAAAATATCTCGCGAAGAGTCTGGCCATGGGATATCTAACTTCAAGAGCGATTCCAGTGGTACGTTTTTTACAAAAGCACGATACACTTTCTCTGATTCTCTATAATCTAACAATAACGCATTTTCCGGCCAATGCACGCCATCCACTTGCCATTTAATTTGATCACCACTGAATTGCCAGCCCCCCGTGGTTGTCCGCCAAGCCAAGTTAGCCTTCAACGATTCCACCACATGACGCTTTTCATGCCCTTCGTGGGTCATGGCAAGGTGGTTAAAATCCAGTGTCGACTGGAGCGATAAAAAATGACCTTTCACTACGTCAAGCCATAATTCAATGTTCCCAACGCCCTTCTGGACATGAAAACGTGTGTTGGGAAAAAATCCCTGCCATTGTGCAGGCAAAACATGCTTCACAGACAGATAAGCGTGCCCACTTGCTTTTCTTAAGGCTTCAGGATTCAGTTGTAGATCAGCGATGACAACAAATGCTGTCGGGGTTTTTTGCGCGAGCCATGCGCTGCCTTTCAGGTGGTAATGACCATAAGCATGCAACGTTGTCAGGTTCAAATCACGAATTGATATGATAGACGCATCATTAAAATGAATCACGGCGGATACGTTTTTCATGATGATTTTTTGCTGGCCGAGCACCCAGCTTAAGACAGGCAAGTAGGATGCCGACTCAAAGCGCATAGACTGCTTATCGGTGCTCAGTCCATCCACGTCCCAATGATCCCCTGCTTGTCGCAAGGTCAACTGCACGTCGGCCACATACAGCACGCCGGGTTGAATTTGCCAATGCCACAGTGAACTGAGTAAATTGATTCCCACCAACAGTTTATTTAAGACAAGAACATGGTGCTGTGCGTCAGATACCGTCACTTCATTCAGCTTCAACACCGGCTGAAACCAGTACCAACTGGTTTCCATGTCATTTATACTAACGGGCTGTCCTAACATCAGTGATAAATGATGCTCAACCTGCACTTTGTATTGCTTTGCCCATGGGGTTAATGCGCGGAACAAGCTAAATACAATGGCAAGAACGATAATAAAGACAGCTAGCGGCATCCGACTTTTTTTGACTACTTTTGTGATAAAGCGGCGATGCTTCAATTTTCTATTCATCCAGTCCTTCCTTGCGTGCAATCGCCTCAAGCGTCGTCAAAAAATCCATTTTCTGAGCTATCTTTTGTTCTAACCCACGACTCACCGGCTGATACCAACCTGGTTTTTTTAAACCATCCGGTAAATAATCCACGCCTGCGGCAAACCCATGTGGCTCATCGTGTGCATAACGGTAATGGTCACCATGACCTAATTTCTTCATCAATGCAGTGGGTGCATTGCGTAAATGCATGGGCACGTCGCGAGACTTGTCTTTCTTAACAAACGCACGGGCGGCTTGATAGGCTTTGTATCCTGCGTTGCTCTTGGCGGAAACCGCCAAATAAATCACAGCTTGTGCGAGTGCTAACTCCCCCTCAGGTGACCCCAAACGGTCGTACGTGCTGGCGGCATCATTGGCAATCTGAAGCGCACGAGGATCGGCCAAACCAATGTCTTCCCAGGCCATTCGAACAATACGTCGCACTAAGTAATGGGCGTCTACGCCGCCATCCAACATGCGACAGAGCCAATACAGTGCTGCATCTGGATCTGAGCCCCTTACAGATTTGTGAAGTGCTGAAATTTGGTCATAAAAACAATCGCCTTGCTTGTCAAAACGGCGTGCATTCGGGGTTAATGCATGACGAATAAAGGCTGCATCCATTTGCGCGCGCGCGCCTATTTGGGCGGCAGCATGCACTTGTTCAAGCAAGCCTAACAACCGTCTTGCATCCCCATCTGCATAGGCAATCAAGGTATCTTGTGCTTCGGTATCCCATTCGATATCAGCACACACTTCTAAGCACGCGCGCCGCAACAACTGCTTCAACTCTGCATCACTCAATGAGTGCAACACATACACCTGCGCACGGGACAGCAAGGCTGTATTCACTTCAAATGATGGGTTTTCTGTAGTCGCTCCAATCAACGTCACCAAGCCGGATTCAGTGTAGGGCAGCAAGGCATCTTGTTGGGCTTTATTAAACCGATGTATTTCATCAATGAATAACAGGGTATGGCGGTTCAGTGCTTGATGCCGGGACGCAAGTTCCATCGCGGCTCGAATGTCTTTAATGCCTGAAAAAA
>CAMAYA010000053.1 GCA_945862275.1 Legionella genomosp. 1
TAAATATGGCGGTTATCGCACTTTTAATTTTTTTTTCTTGATTAAATGCGGGAATAATAACGGTAATTGGCAACGATGCACGTTGATTAAATTTGGACATAATATTATTAAATTCTGGTTCTTTATGCTTTCTCAACACTGTAATATACGTGCCTAATAAAAAAAAAGTATATCCAACCCATAAAATAGAAAAATAAATTAGAATACCAAAACCAATGCTGTTTATTATGCTTTCCAATGTTTTTCCTTGTCAGTATTTTGTTAGCAAAACATGGATGGCTGCATCATATGCATATTGATCCTCATCAGGCGTTTGGTTTTTTAAAATAAGCATTCCCTTTTCTCCCAATGTACCCAATGCTTCGGCTGCATTCATGCGAACCCACCATTCAGGATCCTTTAAAGATTTATCTAATTCATAAGCGTATGATTCATCACCCAGCTCGCCTAATAATTTAGCGGATTTTGCACGGACCTCCCAATGCGCATCACTGAGATGCGCCACCAATACCTTTCCAGACGCGCGTGGATTAAAATGATACAAACAATGTAAAACCGCCAATTTTAAATCGACATTATCTGCACTAAGATCCGCATCAACTGTTGTGATGACGTCAAAATCAATATCTGCGTCAACCGTTGTGACGACGTCAAAATCGGAGGGAAGATAGGTCAGCGCACGGTAACAAAATGCTTTTATATAAGGGTCTTGTTCACGACTTAAACGGTTTTTAACCAATGGAATGATAGTGGTATGGGCCGAGAAAATAATTTGTGCATATAATGATTGTTGCACACGTCTTCCTTGAGAGAACGTGTCAATAACCGCATCGATCATGTCCTGAGAATAAGCATTTACAGCGAAGATTGCCGCATTAATTGCAACGAGTGGAACGGGATCGTTGATGAGACGAACGATTACGTTTTCATCTATTTTATGCGAAGAAAATTGAAATGCGAGACAGGCAAGATAGCGTTTATACCACTGCCTGGATTGCGCAAACACCCTGGCCGTAGGAATCAAAATCAAATCAATTAATTTTATCCGTAAATGCATCCAATTTTCATCATCCGTAGCGACATCAAACTGATGAGTAATATTAATTAAAATATCCGGGTGTTGTTTATATTTCATGATTGATTTTAGACGGAAATCAGCCGGTTGCTCAATGCAATGCTTAATAAAGCGATTGATTGATTGATTAATTTCTTTATGATAAGCAGCACGATAGTAATAAAAAATTTTCACTCCATTTGCGAATAACACTAACATGACGACCAATATTAGTTGGGCTATTGCAACTGTTTTCACTACAGAAAAAATTTCTAACATACTGGCTCATTCCTTTGGATAATGCTCCATCTATAGGTTGAGGCCTATATAGGCACGTCCTGCACGTCAAACCTGTGTAAGTATTTCACCCATCGTTTTCTTATTATTAACGATATTGTCCAAGATAGCCACCAGAGATAAAAAACACTATTGCATACGGTCAAATTTCGCTATGATGAATAGATAAATCATTTTATGGTTATTTAATGCGAATTGCTGGGGTTTATAGTTTAATGCTGTTCAGTGTTTCCATGCTGCATGCAACTGACATCGGCATTCTAAACGCATCCCTTGGTGATCCCACTGCTGCCAGCATCCAAACTATTTCGTCGGAAAATCAAGGCCCCTGGCACCCCCTACAAAACCAAATCGCCATGCCTGAAAAAAAAATAAACAAAAATCCGGCTGAAGACAAAGTCCCAGCCCTTCCTCCGCAAAAAATTTGGAATTTAAGAGACGCGGATATCCGTGCGGTGATTGCTGAAGTATCGCGTGTAACCGGTAAAAATTTTTTAATTGATCCTCGCGTACAAGGCAAAATATCCATTGTTTCCAGTACACCCATGTCCGACAAAGAATTGTATCAAGTGTTTTTATCCATGCTGCAAGTCTCAGGCTTCAGCGCCATTCCCAATGGGCAGATTATTAAAATAATCCCAAACATTGATGCCAGAACCCAATCCCCGGATTTGCTGAGTCAACTCAAAAACCCACCGCATGGCGATGACATGATGGTGCAAGTGATTCCAGTGCAATATGTGCCAGCGGAGCAGCTTGTGCCCGTATTGCGCCCGCTGATGCCCCAATGGAGCAGTGTTTCGGCCTACTCTCCATCCAACATGCTCATTTTGTCGGGACGCGCCAATAATATTCAAGAGCTCGCCACCATTATTAACCAAGTGGACAGCTCGTCAGCCAACGGCATTGACATGGTGCCCTTAGAGCACGCATTGGCCATGGATGTTGCCAACACACTGAAAGATCTAGTGAAATCACAACCCGGCTCACAGAACCCTACCATGATTGCTGCCGATGATCGTAGCAATGCTATACTGGTCAGTGGCAACAAGACCGACCGCATCCGACTCCGTTTGCTGATTTCACGTCTAGACCAACACAATCCAAATACTCCAAATGGCAACACACAGGTCATCTATTTACATTACTTACGTGCAGAAGATTTAGTGCCCATCTTGGCCGGCATTGCACAAGCCAGTTTTAGTGGCGCTGTAGGGACCACCATTGGGAGCATCTCAAGACCCGCGCTCGATAGCACCAATCCGGCATCCAGCATGGTTGCCGATTCATCCAATGGCGGCGGAGCGCCTAACACGGCGCCGATCAACCCACAAGCCACCCCCAACACCAGCACTGCTAGCTCACAAAATGAGGGGGGCACAAAACCCTCGGTACAAATCATTGCTGAGCCCAATACCAACTCCGTCATTATCAACGGACCCGCAGCGCTGATTCGCACACTAAAATCGGTCATTAACCAATTGGATATCCAACCGGCACAACTGCTCATTGAAGCCCTGGTTGCAGAAATCGATGAAACCGATTTTAATGAATTGGGCGTTGAATGGGGGTCTATCGATCAAAAAACGCGCGCGCCCGAGAGCTTCAAAGCAGGCTTTGCTATTCTGAATACCAAGATCACGATCAACCAATTTCAAGCCCAAATATATGCTTTGGCTAGAGACCACAAGGCGAACATTCTTTCGACGCCGTCGGTGGTTGTGTTAGACAATCGCCAGGCCAAAATTTTAATTGGGAAGCAGGTTTCTGTGGCTTCATCGTCTTACCCAAACAACGCGAATGGCACTGCCGCCGGTGGCAGCCCCTTTACTACATTTAACCGTGTAAATGCCGCTTTGCATTTGTATGTTCGCCCGCAAATCACCCGGGGAAATGGGATTGAAATGCAGATTGACCAAGGCAATGACACCCTGGCATCACCTGACTTATTAGGCAACAACCTAAACCCTACCTTTAACATCAGTGCCATTGTCACCTCAGTGCATGTTGAAAGCGGCGACGTCATCGTGCTCGGTGGCTTAGCCCAGGATAGTGTCAACAATAATAGCAATAGCCTGCCCATTTTAGAGGGCATACCCGGCATTGGCCGCTTGTTTCAACACAACGCCGTTACACACGAAAAGAAAGTCTTGATGGTGTTTATCAGACCTCATATACTACGAACAGAACGAGATGCTATGGAAGTAACCGGAGGAAAATACAACCACGTGCGACAAGATCAGCTGGATATAGCCCGCTCACAAGAGGTATATACCCCCTATATTAATAAAACCATCGTACCACCCTTGCATGTATCCGCGCTGCCGAAGCCCTTTGCTCACCCACGCATGACGACGAAATAATGGATCCCCGTGAAACCATAACCAAGCTGCCCTATCTGTTTGCAAAAAAACACGGTGTGGTGGCGACGGGACTAGAGCCGGATGGGCATGTTCAAATCAACCATCTTCCCAATATCCCTTTTACAATTTTTGCTGAAGTGAAGCGATTATTGCAATGTGAATTGCGATTACACGCGGTGAGCGCCACAGAATTTCAACAATTACTGACACAAGTCTACCAATCCCAATCGGCCATTCTAGAGGCCACAGAAGGAATGGAAGAAGACATCAGCTTGATGGAGCTGGCTCGAGAACTGCACGTGGGCGAAGATTTACTGGACAACCAAGACGATGCGCCCATTATTCGTCTCATCAATGCCCTATTTACCCAAGCCATTAAACAACAAGCCTCCGACATCCACATTGAAACCTATGAAAGCCGCGTTGTGGTCAGAAACCGCGTGGATGGTGTTTTGCAAGAAGTATTGGAAATCCAGCGCGGTATTGCGCCTTTGGTGATTTCGCGGGTTAAAGTCATGGCCAAATTAGACATTGCCGAAAAACGAATCCCACAAGACGGCAGAATTGCATTGCGCATTGGCGGACACAACATTGACGTGCGCGTATCGACGCTGCCCTCAAACCACGGCGAGCGGATTGTGTTGCGTATTTTAGATCAAGAAGCCGCACAACTGAATTTAAGCCTGTTAGGAATGCCGGCGAGTGCGCTTCAGATCATCCAAAAAATGATTGAAGAACCCCACGGCATTCTGCTCGTCACAGGCCCTACTGGATCAGGAAAAACAACATCCTTGTATGCCATGCTCACTGAATTAAACCAAGTCAGTCGAAATATTTTAACCATTGAAGACCCCATTGAGTATGATTTACCTGGGATTGGTCAAACACAAGCCAACCCCAAAGTACAGATGACGTTTGCCAAAGGATTGCGTGCGATTTTACGGCAAGATCCGGATGTGGTGATGATTGGTGAAATCAGGGATCTAGAAACCGCCGAGATTGCAATCCAAGCGAGTTTAACGGGGCATTTGGTCTTATCCACGCTTCACACCAACAGTGCATTGGGCGCACTCACGCGCTTGAATGACATGGGCGTAGAATCCTTTCTGCTCTCATCCAGCATTGTTGGCCTCATCGCGCAGCGTTTGGTTCGAAAACTTTGTGACCACTGCAAAACACAACGCATCTTGCGAACAGATGAACGCGAGCTCATGAGGCTTAAACCCAACACGGATGTATCCAAAGTCTGTGAACCGAAAGGTTGCCAGAACTGCAATCACCTCGGCTACCGCGGGCGCACGGGCATTTACGAATTGATTACGCTAGACGATACGCTTCGCGGCATGATTCACCGCAATGAAGGCGTGCAAGTCATGGAAACCTATATTCGCCCCACCACTCCCAGCATTCGCGAAGACGGATTCAAACGGGTGCTGCTAGGCGATACTTCTTTGGCCGAGATTTTGCGGGTGACGAGTCAGTATTAGGGTGGAAATGAGCGTTTTTTCACGGCTCACTTGATCCCAGTATCCTTCATATAGACCGAGTTCTCCTGGTGTGTATGCGGATTCCTCGGCGAGCGATAGGGCTGTCTGCGGGCAAGTATCGTGACACGATTACCCCTCGTGACTTAACGCTGAGAATGGTCTTAGTTTAATCGGTATTGCATGTTTCATCAAGATGAATTAAAAAACAGGCCATTCGATAAACCCCATAAAACATGAGTGTTATTGATTAACTGCACGCTCTCGTATCCACCCCAGCGCACGCTCCAAACGACTCATCACGCGCTGTTTCCCCAACAAAGTCAAGGTCATATCAATCGATGGGGACATGCTGCTGCCGGTGATGGCAACGCGCAAGGGTTGAGCAATTTTACTCATATTGATATCAAATTCCGCACTGATATCATTGATGCAAGATTGCAACGCATCACGATTCCAATCGGTCACTTCAGCAAGGCGCAAGTGAAGTGCCGTTAACGGCTCTAATGTCACTGGACGCAAATGTTTTTTAACAGCAGCCTCATCATAGACAATATCGTCTCGATAGAAATATTGGCTTATGTTGCACATTTCAACCAATGTTTTGCAGCGTTCAGCTTGAACCGCTACTAAATCAGCCAGGGCCGGGCCTTGGCTGACATCAATCCCTTGCTGCTCAAAAAGGCACGCCAACGCACTGGCTACACTCGCAGGTGAATCGCTTTTTTGGTAATGCTGATTAATCCAATACAATTTGTCATAGTTAAAACTCGACACGCCACGGCTCACGTTTTTTAAATCAAAACTCGCAATGATCTCATCGATACTGAACAACTCTTGATCGCCATTAGACCAACCTAAGCGCACCAAATAATTCAACAACGCATGCGGAAGAAACCCGTCTTCTTTAAATTGCATCACCCCTACCGCACCGTGGCGTTTGGATAAGCGTTTGCCGTCATCACCTAGAATCATCGGCAAATGAGCAAACACAGGCACGGGTGCATTCAAAGCCTTAAACAGATTGATTTGTCTAGGTGTATTATTGATGTGGTCATCACCCCGAATCACATGGGTAATGCCCATATCCCAATCATCCACAACAACTGCAAAATTATACGTGGGATTTTTATCTGTACGAACAATAATTAAATCGTCCAATTCTTGATTGCTTACATGAATTTCACCATACACTTCGTCCGTGAAAGAGACCACGCCATCGCTTGGGTTCTTAAATCGTACCACGTGCGGTTGTTCATCTGCCGGCCAGTTTTCATGGCGACAATGGCCATCATACCGAGGCTTTTCCTTTGCAGCCAATTGCCCTTCACGCAGCGTTTCAAGGCGTTCTTTGGTGCAACGGCAGCGGTACGCGTGACCTCCATCTAACAATTGCTGCACGACTTCGGCATAGCGTGGATAGCGATCCGTTTGATAAAAAGGGCCTTCGTCATAATCCAACCCCAACCATTGCATGCCATCCAAAATGGCCTGCACTGATTCAGCTGTGGATCGCTCCTGATCGGTGTCTTCAATGCGTAAAATAAATTGTCCATGATGATGGCGTGCATAAGCCCAAGAAAACAAGGCCGTGCGTGCGCCGCCAACGTGCAAAAAACCAGTGGGACTGGGGGCAAATCGGGTTCTGACTAACATGGGGCGCTCCGTTGTAACCTGTGAAATAAATGCGCTATAATAGCCGACTTTCCTGGTCACGCATAGTCGCTAGGGTATCTAGGAATCGCGTGTGAAACGTATCGGAATCAAATACCAGCTAAGAATCATCACATTAATCCCAGTTCTTCTGGTTGCCCTACTATTCGCATTCGTCTATAACACCCAATATAATAACGCCCTCAATCAACAAATCACACGGCTCGGGCATGCATTCATCACCCAATTGCTCCCCGCCGCACAAAAGGCCATGTTGCACGGCGACAGCACGGGCTTGCAAACATTAATTGATGCGTCCAGCGTCAACCCTGAAATACAAGCCCTGGCCTTTTATAATGCCAAAGGCCAGTTGCTCGCCTATCACGGCGGCAACCCCGCCACACGGACCGCCTTTACCCCACCAAAATCCCTGGTCAGTTCGATGACAAGCCAGCAATCCCCTCCCTACTCGGTCACGTTTACCGCTCCCATTACAGCCCCTCCACTACATAAGCCTTTAGGCTGGGTCTCCATGAACATGGACACGCAGCCAATCCTCATTAAACGCTACCAAATGTACATTTTCACCATTTTCATCACCCTGATTGGATTGTTGATTGGCTTGTCGATTCACTACCTCCTGTCTAGAAAAATCCACCGACCCATTACACGTCTGCGACGCCGCATGAAACAAATCATCAACAACGAATTTGAAACCACCATTCACGTATCCAGCACAGGTGAGCTAGGCATTATTGAACAAGGATGCGCGCATTTACAAAATAAATACTTAAGCACCATCAATGAATTAAATCAACACATTGAAACAGCCACCACCGACTTGCAGCAAAGCCTTGAATTATTAGAGGAAAAAAACATTGGCCTGTCGCTTGAAAAAAAGAAATCGGATGAAAAGTCTCGACAAAAATCGGAGTTCATCGCCAACATGAGTCACGAAATTCGGACTCCTATGAATGGGGTCATTG
>CAMAYA010000054.1 GCA_945862275.1 Legionella genomosp. 1
TCACATACTCCGAGCTTGCTGTGGGGTACTTTTCATCACCGGTCAGTGCATGCAGCATGAATTGAGTCGCTGAGTCGGTTGGGTTTGCGATGAGTGCACGCTGTAGGAGCGCGATGGCGTCCGTTCGATGCCCTAATCGCATTTGAATCGCGGCTAAGTTGTTTAATGCAGCAAAATGATGGCTGTTCTGTCCCAAAATCGTTTCAAAATGCGCAGTAGCCTCCGGCAAATGGCCGAGTGTCATTTGCGCAACGCCGCTGTTGTATAAATATTCAATGTTGTTCGGGTCGGTATCCAGCAACACGCCATAATGCATGAGCGCATTTTCAAAGCGATCGTGATGCATGAATGTGGCGGCAAGGTTATTGCGGGCTTCGATGTGATTTGGCTCAAAGACCAATGCTTTAGTAAAATAATCCACAGCCACTTGTCCCTGATTGCGTTTTAATGCAATCACGCCTAAATTTGTTAATGCAAAAGCATGGCTGTCTTGAATAGACAATACCTGTTGAAACGCGTGTTCGGCCTCATCGAGCAAATTAGCATTTAAATGCAATACGCCTAAATAAAATTGTGACTCGATGTGTTCTGGATGGAGAGCCAATACATTGCCAAATTGCTTTTCAGCCGCAGCGAGTTCATGGTGTTTTAATAGGAGTAATCCTAAATGATAGTGTGCTGCCATGTAGTCTGGTTTTGCATGTACGGCATCGCGATAATGTTGCAGGGCGTCTCGGTAGTTGTTTTGTGAGGCGTACGCGTTGGCTAGATGATGATGCACCAGTGCATTTTCGTGCTGAGATTCATCGTTTAAAATGCGCTGATAAATGGCAATGGCATCATTCGGGCGACCATTTTTTTGATGTTCAAAGGCGTCTAAAAGCAGCATTTCAATGGATTGGCTCATCATTGTATCAAGCCATGCAATTGTTTTAATGCCATTGCCCGATGGCTGATGGTGTTTTTTAATTTTAACGGCAGTTCTGCAAGGGTACATTGGTAGTCGGGTAGATAAAAAACAGGGTCATAACCAAAGCCATAGTCTCCTTGGCGCGCCCTAGTAATTTGGCCTAATAATTCCCCAGTAGCTATCAGCGGCGTGGGATCGTTTTCGTGTTTTACGAATGCGATGGCGCAATAGAAATAAGCGTGCCGTTGTTCATGAGGGACATCGGCGAGGCGTTTGAGAAGCAAGTTGATATTGTCGTTATTGTTTGCAGTGAGGCCTGCAAACCGTGCGGAGTAAATTCCTGGTTCTCCATTTAATGCGTCTACAACCAAACCAGAGTCATCAGCCAACGCGGGTTGCTGGCCGATTCGGCTGGCGTGGCGCGCTTTGATGATGGCGTTTTCAATGAAGCTTAAACCGTTTTCTTCCGCATCTTCGATATGTAGCGATTGTTGTGAAATGCATTGGAAAGATGGCAACATGGCTTGGAGTTCGACTATTTTTCCGGGGTTGCTGGTTGCTAAAATCAATGGGTTCATGGATATCGCCTCGTTGAATGGTTGACATTGAAAGAGCGTAGTTAAGTGATCAGGGTTTAAAATCAAATCACTTTTAGCCGGCTTAGACAGGCGTTTAATAAACCGTTCAATGGCCAAGGCTTCCGTTTTATTATCGAAAGCGGACCAGCTTTGGGCTATTTTTACAGGCTTAAAGCTCCGTGTATACTTGCATTTAGTCGTGCCGTTTTGATGTTCTTGGTAGCGACGGGTCAGGTTTGTGGTGTAACCTGTGTAGTAGCTTCCATTTTCACATTGTAGAATGTAGACGTAGTAATGGGTCGCAGTCATGTTGAATCGCTAAAAATTCACGACCCTGAGAATTACATATTTTTTTACCGAAAGAAAGGAGTCTTGATGACAATCAACCTAACAAAACATCTCAGGGCCAGGCCCCGTAATCTATATCTGCATTTAGCGCGAAATGCATTATCCTGAATTCGCCATCAACGCATTGGCCACTTTCGATTGATTCTTTCTCCCCAGTACTTTGCAGATTTTATCGCCTGCCGCCACGATTTTAAAAATATCAATCCCCGTTTCAATGCCCAATCCATGCATAAGGTAAAGCACGTCTTCTGTGGCCACGTTTCCGCTCGCACCTTGTGCATAGGGGCAGCCGCCTAGTCCTGCAACCGAACTATCAAATCGGCTTACCCCGCACGCAAGAGAAGCATAAATATTGGCAATGGCTTGCCCATAGGTATCGTGAAAATGCATGGCGATTTTAGATAAAGGCAGGGTAGGCCTGAGGGTGTTGATGAGGGTTTGGGTTTGCTTTGGTGTGCCTACGCCGATGGTGTCGCCTAAGCTGATTTCAGTCGCACCTAATTCTAAGAGTTGGCGCGCAACGTTCAAGACCTGTTTGGGATCAATGTCGCCTTCATAGGGACAGCCCAATGCGCAGGAGATGTAGCCTCGTACACGAATATGGTGGGCTTTCGCCAGCGCCATGACGGGTTCGAAGCGCACAATGCTTTCGGCAATGGAGCAATTGATGTTGCGCTGGTTGAACTGTTCACTGGCCGCAGTAAAAATGGCGATTTCTTTTACACCAACAGCCAGCGCTTTTTGCATGCCGCGTTCATTGGGTACTAATGCTGAAAAATGTATGCCTGGAGGCTGGTCGATCGCACGAAAGACTGCTTCGCTGTCGGCCAATTGCGGGATAGATTTTGAGGATACGAAACTGGTTACTTCAATGTGTTGCAGCCCGCTTTGAGCAAGTGCGTTGATAAGATCCACTTTGTTTTTGGTGGCTACGAAAGATGACTCATTCTGCAAGCCATCGCGTGGTCCCACTTCAATCATCGTCACATGCGAAGGATAGTTCATGTTGGATTGATCTCTAAGGCTACCAATTGCGCGCCCTCCATGACTTGGGCTCCAAGATCATAAAAAATATCCACCAGGACACCATCTTGAGGCGCATGAATCGCATGCTCCATCTTCATGGCTTCTAGGACCATCAATGCATCTCCGGCTTTGATTGAATCGCCGATTTTTTTAAGAATAGCCACTACCGTTCCAGGCATCGGAGCGGTCAGTTGGCCGCTGTGAGTCGCATGCTCGATGGATGTGTGTCGATCATGCTGACGCGATACGATCATCGGCTCTGACTCGGTATATACGATTATCTTATTTTGGCATTCCTCTATCACCGCATGAAGGCATTGCGTGCCATCGTCTAAAGAGAATCGATTGCCTGTTTTTTTGATATGCCATTCGGTGGTGATTCCGTCTAACTGAAGGGCGACTTGATGGGCACCGATGGGCGTGACTTGAATATCAAATACCACACCTTCAATGCCGTAGTGTGCATGCCAATGGCTGTTTAAATGCATTTGCCAGGCAAATGTGTCGGCGCGTAAACCACTGTGCTGGGGCGATGCCAAGGCTAGGTAGTCCAGGCTGGCGGCCATCAGCAAAGGCATGCGTGGATCAGGCGTGCTGATTTCAATGGTTTCTTCGGTTAAAAAATCGGTGTTTAATTGAGCGTGGATAAATCGGGGGTGCTTGAGGATGGCTTGTAAAAAAGGGATGTTGGTTTTCACGCCACCAATATGATAATGATTTAATGCAGTCAGCATGCGACTCTGTGCTTGCATGCGGGTGTCGCCCCACGTGATTAATTTCGCAATCATGGGGTCGTAATGCATGCTAATGGATGAGTGGACGGCGACGCCCGAGTCAACCCGGACACCTTCGCCAATGGGCTCGCTGAGAAAGTGCAGTTGACCCACGGATGGGAGGAAGTCTAGACGCGGGTCTTCGGCGTAAATGCGACACTCAATAGCATGCCCACGGGCTTCTATTTGGGATTGAAGGCGTGGCAGCGGTTCATTGGAAGCAATGCGCAATTGCCATTCGACCAAATCAAGTCCTGTGATCATTTCGGTGACGGGGTGCTCTACTTGAAGTCGGGTGTTCATTTCCATGAAATAAAAATGACCGTTGTCATCGACTAGAAACTCTACCGTTCCGGCGCCGCGGTAATCAATGGCACGCGCGACAGCGATGGCGGCAGTGGCCAAGCGTTCACGCAGAGGTTGCGATAAATGCGCTGCGGGTGCTTCTTCGATGATTTTTTGGTACCGGCGTTGAATGGAGCAATCGCGCTCAAACAGGTGGACAATGTGGCCGTGGTTATCGGCCATGATTTGCATTTCTATATGGCGTGGCGCTTGAATTGATTTTTCAATCAGCATGGTGTCATCGGCAAAATAGGATAGGGCTTCACGGCGAGCACCCGCAAGGGCCTCGGCAAATTCGTGTTCATGGTGAACCGCCCGCATGCCCTTTCCGCCACCTCCGCCGGCCGCTTTGAGCAACACAGGAAAGCCCAACCGTTCGGATTCTTGCAGCAAACGCGCATCTGTTTGGTCAAGCCCATGATAACCCGGCGTGAGCGGCACGTCGGTTTTTTCCAGCATTTGTTTTGCCAATTGCTTTGATCCCATGGCCTCTAACGCCGCTACGGATGGGCCAATAAAGACAATGCTAGATGCGGCACATGCGCGCGCCAGGGCGGGACTTTCAGATAAAAAACCATAGCCTGGATGAATGGCTTCAGCGCCACAGCGAACAGCCGTGGCAATAATGGCGTCTATATTTAAATAACTGTTGCGCGCCGCAGGTTCTCCGACGCAAAAAGCATGGTCTGCCAATGATACGTGTACGCTGTCACGGTCAGCTGTTGAATAAATCGCCACAGACTCAATCCCTAAACGACGTGCCGTCTTGATGATACGGCAGGCGATTTCACCACGGTTTGCAATGAGGATTTTATTAAACATATATTAACTCCACGTAGGCGTTTCCTTGTTCAGAAAAGCCTGCAAACCCTGCTGGCCTTCAACTGACGTGCGTTGACTGGCAATGAGGGCGGCGGTGATTTGTTGCAATTCCTCATTGATGGGAAGACCCGATACTTGGCGCACCAGCGCCTTGGATGCGCGAACAGCAAGCGGCGCTAGTTGTGCCATCTGTTCTGCATAACGAAGCGTGTAGGTGAGCAGTTCATCCTCTAGCACGCAATGCTGTACCAATTTGAGTTCATATGCGCGTTGGGCATCAAATACTTCGGCACTCATAAACAACCCGGCTGCGGCACGCTCACCAATCGCTTGAATCACATAAGGGCTAATGACCGCTGGGATCAATCCCAATTTTACTTCTGAAAAGCAAAAACGAGCAGTATACGCGGCAATGGCGATGTCACATGCGGCCACCAATCCAGCACCGCCACCAAAAGCGGCCCCGTGCACCATGGCGATGGTGGGTTTTGGGCATTGATGAATGGTATACATGACGCGAGCCAATACGCGCGCATCGGCCATATTTTCAGCCTCACTAAATTGCGTCATGCGTTGCATCCACGCCAAGTCGGCACCTGCGGAGAAATGTTTGCCATGGGCCTTCAATACAATAACACGAACACACGGGTCTGCAATGGCCGTGTCGAGCAGTTTTTGCAAGTCGGCTAAGACTTGGTCGTCAAAGGCATTGTGCTTCTCGACACGGTTTAGCGTGATCAGATGCACGTGCCCTTGCCGTTCACTCAATAGTGCCGTCATATGGTTATCCCTCTACATTCGAAACACACCAAAATGGGTGGGCTCACTCGGCGTATTGAGTGCCGCCTCCAGGCTTAAGCCCAATACCTTTCGGGTGTCATTGGGCGCTATTACGCCATCATCCCAAAGCCGAGCGCTGGCATAATAGGGATTGCCTTGCGTTTCATATTGCTCACGCATGTTGGCTTTGAATTGCTCCTCATCCGCGGCTGACCAGGCTGATCCTTGTTTGATGTGCTTATCACGCGTGATTTGAGCCAGTACATTGGCCGCTTGGTCGCCCCCCATGACGGAGATCCGAGCATTGGGCCAAACCCATAAAAAACGAGGCGCGTAAGCGCGACCACACATGGCATAATTTCCGGCGCCAAAACTGCCACCGACAATGACTGTGAATTTCGGCACGCGCGCGTTGGCAACGGCCATGACCATTTTAGCACCGTGTTTCGCAATGCCAGCGGCCTCATATTTGCTACCGACCATGAAGCCCGTGATGTTTTGCAAAAAAATCAAAGGGATATTGCGTTGCGTGCAGAGTTCAATAAAGTGTGTGCCTTTTAATGCGCTCTCGCCAAATAAAATGCCGTTGTTGGCGATGATCCCGACGGGATAACCGTATAGATGTGCAAAGCCACAAACCAATGTTGTGCCATAAAGCGCTTTGAACTCGTCAAACTCAGAGGCGTCCACGAGGCGTGCGATGATTTCACGGATATCAAAAGGTTTTCTTGCATCCGTTGGAATGACGCCATTTAACTCTTGAACGTCATACGCGGGGTCGCGGCTAGCAATGCGTACTATGCTTTCAGGCTTTCGGCGATTTAAATGACTCACCACCTGTCGAGCGATTGCAAGTGCGTGTGCATCATCCTCCGCATAATAATCAGCAACTCCCGATTGGCGGCAATGGACATCGGCTCCGCCTAAGGCTTCAGCACTAATGACTTCGCCCGTGGCTGCTTTCACCAAAGGTGGGCCGCCTAAAAAAATAGTGGCTTGATTCGCCACCATGATGGATTCATCCGCCATGGCCGGCACATAAGCACCACCTGCCGTGCATGAACCCATGACGACGGCAATTTGCGGAATGTTTTGTGCGGATAAGTTCGCTTGATTATAAAAAATGCGCCCGAAATGATCTCGGTCGGGAAATACTTCATCTTGAAGGGGTAAAAACGCACCACCGGAGTCAACCAGATAAATGCAAGGCAAGTGATTGTCCTGTGCGATTTCCTGTGCGCGCAAATGTTTTTTGACGGTAAGCGGGTAATACGTGCCGCCTTTGACTGTGGCATCGTTGATGACAATCATGCAGTCTTGACTTGAAACCCGGCCAATGCCCGTGATTAAACCGGCGGCGGGCAGAGAATCTGAATAGACTTGGTAGGCGGCCAATTGGGAAAGCTCTAAAAACGAACTGCCTGGGTCAAGCAACCGCTGCAAACGTTCGCGCGGTAGTAATTTCCCATGCTGTAGGTGCCGCGCTCGCGCTTTGTCGTCGCCACCTAAGGCAATATTCGCCACCGTGTCCACGAGCTGCTTCACCAGCACCTGCATAGCGGCCTGATTGGTTTTAAATTCACTGCTGGCGGGATTGAGTTGACTCAATATTTTTGCCATGGACGGTCCTTAGTGGCTTGAAAATATATAACGTGGACACTTTATTCTTCCATCTTATCGTAATATGGCCACACTCTTCAATTGCTTCAATCATTGGACAGGGATTATGGGCGAACCCATTTATGCCCGTGTGAAACCATCATGTGATCAAAAAAAATCATTTATGGTCTGGCCGGTTAAAAAAACCTCATCTACAACGCTTGTTTTTGCAAAAAAATAACCTTTTAGCGCCAGAGCTGCTCATTCATCTCTTCTTGCCCAAGGCGTGTATTCTGAAATTTCATTGCGATATGATGCCAGTCTAAAATACGCTCTAGAGAGCAGCAGTGCTTTTCTAGCGACCTGCTTCTGTTATTCTTTTAATTCTATCATGACTGTTAGTAGATCGTTTTGCATTTGAAAACAAGGTCATTAATTTTTGTGCCTCACGAAAAGTGTGATTAGCTCCCAATTCAGTTTGTATTTTAACAAGATCAGGATGGGAGGCATCA
>CAMAYA010000055.1 GCA_945862275.1 Legionella genomosp. 1
ACTGGGCTACCCTTTCCCGTACCTATTTGATGAAACACAAGAAGTCGCCATCGCTTACCAAGCAAAGTGCACACCTGATTTTTTTGTGTTTGATAAAGAAAATCGTCTGGTATACCGTGGTCAACTTGATAATTCACGCCTAGGAAACAACATCAAGATAAGCGGAAAATCGATCCGCATGGCATTGGATAGCTTGCTGGCTAATGAACCCGTTGATTCTGAGAATCAAAAACCCAGTTTGGGCTGCAATATTAAATGGAACATTAAAAACGCGGGGTAATACTAAATGCTGGGCCAAGGCCCAGCAGCAACAATTGAGCTTATTTACTTCCAACAATCTCAACGCACAAATGAGCAATCACGTCGCTGTGTACATGAATGTCAACTGTAAATTGTCCCACTGAATGAAGCGGACCATCTGGCATGACAATTTCGCGCTTGTTGATTTCAATTGATTTAGCCATCAATGCATCTTTGATTTCGTTTGGTCCAACAGAACCATATAACTTGCCTTCATCACTTGCTTGCGCTGCAATGACAACAGTCACATCATTCAGCTTGGCCGCACGTTGTTCTGCAGAGGCAAACAATTGAAGTGCCTTTTTCTCAAGCTCTGAACGACGCTCTTCGAAGCGTTCTACATTTGTTTCCGTCGCAAAAACAGCCTTGTTTTGTGGAATCAGGAAGTTACGGCCATATCCTGGTTTGACATTCACCTTGTCGCCTAAATTACCTAGGTTTTTTACTTTTTCCAATAAAATAACTTGCATTTTACTAACCCCTCATGTTGTTTTACCCGCGCTTGCAGGCAGGTATAACCTCAAATTAAATAAACTATCCAATGATCCTAATATGACGTAAACGGGTATCATGACAACAGGCACCAACAGTATCGGTGTGACCAATAAAAGCTTCGCTCCCCTGATATTTTTCTTACCCAAAGCATGCGCACTCACACTCAAGCCTGCCAGCAGAAAATAAAAAATAAAGAGGGGCAGTAAATTCATCGCAATCACCTTGTTTTGGCTCACTGCAATAAATACAATTATCATCATCAAAAGCCCGGTTTTATTGCTTCGCAACCCATGCATTTCCTGCTTAAACCCGCCAGGATAATACAATTGCGATTGCACCGAACGCGCCAAAGCCATGGGTAAAGTTGCTGCAAACACGACACCGACCAGCTGCAAGCCAAACAAATAATTAGCTAGTACTGGTTGACTGAAACCACTCGTGTCATTTACAAACCGAGAGAACGCGTCTGGATGCGCCTCACGAATGACCGATGACACATACTGGAATTGAGCCGAAACCAAATCAGGCATCAATGTTTGCAATAAAATAACGCAAAATGCTGACAGTAGACAGAAAAAACCCGCCACCGATAGCCAGCTCGCCATCCTCCCCAATACGCAGGTTGCCAAATAGCAGGGCAAAAAGGTTAGCAGGGTGTTGATGATAGCGACCAATGTAGGCGTGTAAGCCAACGAGCGCGCAAAGTAGGCTGTCATCACAGGCATCAGCAACAACGCCCCTTCGCGCCAGCCTTTCCTCAATGTCACCAGTGCTATGATAGACAGAGACAACCAGGTGGTATAAGGCATCAATGCGAAAAGAACCGCTAAAACAAAGGTATAGCGATTATTTTCTAGAATGCGTATAGCCTGTTGATGAATGAAGCCGTTCACGTGAATCATGGTTATCTATGGCTATCACAATATGGCAGCAATCCTAAAAATCGGGCTTGCTTAATGGCTTTAGAAACACGCCGCTGAAAACGTGCTTGAATGCCCGTAATGCGACATGGCACGATTTTACCTGTCTCGCTGATATAATTCTTAAGGAAGTTGACATCTTTATAGTCAATTTCACTGGCGCCTTCGGTAAAACGGCACATTTTTTTACGTCGAAAATAAGTAGACATGATTTTTCCCCTTAGGCTACGCGAACTTCTTTTTCTTTTTTCATCATGATCGATTCAATGGTAATCGCTTCTTTTTGATTAAGAATTAAGTTTCGGATGATCGCATCATTGAATTTAAAGGCTGTTTTCAATTCATCAAGCGCGACTTGATTGCACTCAATATTCAATAAAATATAATGTGCTTTATGGATGTCATTGATAGGGTAAGACAAGGGTCTGCGTCCCCAATCTTCTTTCCGATGGATTAAACCCTCGTGTTTGGTGATGATGCCCTCGTAACGCTCGACCATAGCAGGCACTTGCTCGCTCTGATCAGGGTGTACAAGAAACACAATTTCATAATGTCTCATGATTTCTCCTTGTGGATTAAAGCCTTCTCAAGTTTTGTCTCAAGTAAGGCAAGGTTTACGAATGGTCCCGTAAAAACTGCCTTATAATACCCGACTTCCATCAATAAAGGAAAACAATTTTCAAGCCGTTTGAATCAAAGGTATTCATTCGTACTTTGCCTTTCTTAAAAAGGTTGTATTTTTATTTAATGATATGTTATAACTTGTTAAAAAATAACAAGGTTTTCTATGAATATCATGACCGTTTCTTTTGAAGAGCCCATTGTTTTATCCGTTGCGGGAGAGCAAGTCAATATTGTGGTTTTTAAAACGCAAGAGCACGGAAACGTGAAGTTTGGGATTGAGGCACCTAGATCTGTAAACGTCCATAGAGAAGAGATCTATTACGCAATCAAGCAAAAAAATGAACAAGCACTCCGCGAGTAATGGAAGTTGCTATGAATCAATCGATTAGTGCAAAACACCACAAGAACAAGTCCAAAAATTGGTATGACATTGAGATCGCCAATGTCGTACGGCAACTGGATGTTAACCCATCAATTCCCTTCTCTCAAAAGCCTAAGTCCTACTCTTAATTTATATACGAGGGTGATTTAATGGTAAGCTCAGCAATTGTTAAAAACGAGAGTACTCAAATGATTCAAATAGGTCAATTTAACAAGTTAATGGTTATAAAAGAGGTAGCCTTTGGTGTTTATTTGGATGGTCACGATTGGGGTGATATTTTATTACCCAATAAAGTCGTGCCAAAAGGCACAAAGCTGAATGACATGGTAGATGTATTTATCTATTTCGATTCGGAGGATAAGATCATTGCCACCACATTGCAGCCTCGTGTCCAATTAGGCCATTGTGCATTTTTGAAGGCGATTGATGTCAATCGTGTCGGTGCTTTCCTTGATTGGGGTTTAGATAAAGACCTGCTGGTGCCAAAGCCTGAGCAAAAGCGTCCGATGGAAAAAGACAAATCCTATATTGTTTATGTGAAGCAAGACAATGAGGGGCGTATTGTTGCCAGCTCTAAGCTCGATTATTTCCTAGACAAATCACCCGCTGACTATCAACAAGGGGATGAGGTGAATCTGTTGCTAGCTGAAACCACCGAGCTCGGAAATAAAGTCATTATCAATGATAGTCACTGGGGCTTGATACACACTAACGAAATTTTTCAGACGTTGAGTTATGGAAAAAGAATCAGAGGATATATCCAAACAGTAAGAGAAGATGGCAAAATTGATGTTGTTTTAAGAAAGTCAGGACAAGAAAACATCCGCAGCTTATCACAACGTATAATGACCGCGTTAGATAAAGCGGGAGGTTTCTTACCGTTGCATGATAAAAGTTCATCGATTGATATCCAGCGCGCCTTCAGTGAGAGTAAAAAAAGTTTTAAAAGTGCGATTGGCCAACTCTACAAACGAGGGGAGATAAATATTGAAGCAAATGGAATTCGTTTGAAAGTGCTTATTTAGAGACTGTTAGAGAGGAGAAAGCCTCCTCTCAAAGGGCTCACTTTTCTTTATGCTTGCCTATGATCCTTCAAAAATGACCGTCTTAGATGAAGATCGCGCGTTTGTAACATCAACGCAAGTGTTTACGCTTCATACGTTTGAAGATGACCAACGTTACTATGTCGAAAACACCCAAACTGGGATCACAAATTTCATACATGAATCCGTTCCTTTGCAGTTCGACGATTACAGCGGGACAAATGCAAGCCCATCTCATTATGGCCCAGTTATCTTGAGGGTGATTTTACGCAGTGAAGTATTGCTGTCACGCGTTAAACACCTGATGACTGGGGGGCTGTTCACATCCTGAGGTAAATAGTGCTTTGCCTTTGCTCTCGTTTAACGTATATAGGGTGCCTTATTAAACGATCTTTTAGAGGATGACAATATGAAATTCTTTGGTAATCGGGTGGTTTTGGCTTCTGTGCGAGGTTTTAGCAGTAGAGGGCATTGGCAAGGAAAGATAACAATAGAAGCGCGCGATTGGATTCAGTCTTCGATGAAAGGTTGGCTCGGCATGACACCCGATATGATTAAGTATTTCCGTACGATAAATGATTTGTTCCATGCGGACGAGGACTCACCTGTCAAATCTCTGGTAGCATTCGGTGGCACCTGGTATCAAATACCTGCAATGCATGATAACAATCCATTTGACGTATGGCGTGCTGTGGTTGCTGCTACACCGGCAAAACCAGGGCGGAAAGCCTTGCCTCTTGAGTTGTTACAACGTTCTTCTCATCAGTTCGGTTTGGAGGAGGTCAATCAGGATGTTATCCGCGAAACCTACCGTAAACTAGCGGAAATTGCAGGCCCAGACCGTGAGATAATTATTCGCCTGTTCCACTTCAATAACCGTGATATGCAGAAAGACAGTACCTATGCCGCTATTAAAGAACTGCGTGACCAAGGTATTAAGAATTTTGTGGTAAGCGATGAACATTCCTATGCCATTTTCATGAAAAACGAAGCGGTGGCTGAAGGGGTTGTAAACGGGCTGCTCAGGAATGTTAAAATGACCTCAGGGGATGTTTCTTACCCAATCCAGGGCGGTATTAAGGACTTCAGTGGTAGCCTTGCGCCGCAAGATGCGGAAGAGATTCTGTGCTGTACGGATAGAAGAATTAAGGAAGAAGCAGATAGGCTTGAAAATACCGTTGATGCAGAACGTCTGCGTAAGGCTATGATTACCCTTCATAGCCATCTGACAGATAGATCGGAACATACCGTTTCTGCCTTTAAGCGGGTAGGGAAAGAGCTGCTTAGGGATATCACCACACACGGCATCCATAACGTAGAAAATGCGACCCACCATGTGATAAATGATGAAGGATTAACAAAAGCGCAATTGGTGTATCAGCGGCAAGCGGAAGAGATATTGGCAAAGATTGTCCGTGATAATAATAAACTAATCGTAAAAGATTATGAAGCGGGCAAAGCCCGACCCTGGACAGGATTTGCGGGTGGCGGCACACCAATGATCCAGCAGTTTGTTAGTGGAATTTCTACTTTGTACAAACTGCAGCCTGAAGAGGCGGGGGAACTATTATACAGCCACATGGAAGCCGTGCGCGACTGTAACAATATTCCGACCGTAACGCCTGCCCAGAAAGGGGTTGCAGATCTTGCATTATTGCGTATTGCCAATGAAAAAGCGGGGCGTCCTCTCTATGAGGGAACCTTTTCATCAGAAGTGATAGATGTGGTGCGTAACCTGTATCCTGACATGGTCAAAGATAAAGACTTGCTGGAGGGTGCTTTCCGCCAGTATCAGGACGTGGTGCTTAGTCGTTACGAGAAGGAAAAAAATATCAGCCTGGAATTTAAAAAAGCGTTACGGGAAGTGGGTATGAATAGTGACAGATCATCACTGGATAAAGATAAAATCCAGGCAGTGATAGCGGCATTTGCGGCTAAAGGCGAGAAACTACATCCATTGGTACAGGATGAGATTATCGAAGCCTGTGGTGCTGCCACCCGCCCCACTCGTCTTCCTGACCAGATTGCTCAAGCCCGTAAGGTAGTGACAGAACTGAAAGCCAAAAATACAGTTAAAGTGCCGGAAGATGAAGCTGTAATAATAATTGCTTCTCTGCGTGGCAGGAATATTGGAAAAACATTGGTGGAGCATCATGGGGATAAAACACAATTCCCAGCGCTGGAAGTGCCGGTGCAAAAGCTTTCGATTTGTGTGAATGTGGCAGAATTGTGGAAAAACAATATAGCAGGCGATGTGCTGGAAGAGGTGATGCATCTCCCCTCCCATTTCTGACCATTCTCAGGAGCATTATAGTCAGCGTTTAAAATCTGGTGTAAGATAAGGCAAATACCTCTTGAATCAAGTAGCCATGCGCCCATTTCTTACACTTGCAACCTTAGCAGGCACCCTGATGCTTTCAGCGTGTGTAAACAAAGGCACAAATCCTGAAGACCCCTACGAGTCGTTTAATCGGCGTATTTATAAGTTCAATTCTGCCGTTGATACTGCTTTATTAAAACCAACGGCTAACGTTTATGCGGCTGTCCTCCCTCCGCAAGTTCGTGCTGGCATCAATAACGTCTATAACAACGTGAACATGCTGCCCACAGTTGCCAATGATTTGTTACAAGCCGATTGGAACAACGCCATTAAAGACACCTGGCGTTTCATCATGAACTCAACCATTGGTATTGCTGGCATATTTGACCCAGCGAGCACGGTCAAATTGCCACCCCATAGCAATGATTTGGGTTTGACATTTGCGAAATGGGGTGATAAAAAATCACCCTATTTAGTTATCCCGCTTCTTGGACCCAGCACCTTTCGAGATGGCATGGGCATGGTGTTTGATTATGCAGTCTTCACGCCTTACCCCTACATCAAATCAGATGCCTTGCTGTATGGCATATTAGGATTGCGCTATGTGGACTTGCGTTCGCAAATGCTCGATACAGACCGCCTCATGGCCGATGCCATCGACAAATATGCCTTTATGCGTGATGCATACCTCCAGCACCGTCAATATTTAATCACAGGCGAACAACAAAACACGGGCGAACTATACGTTGACGAAGAGGCCACAGACCACGACGAAAATGTATTACCCGAAACACCTGCCGATGGCACACCATCGCCCTTCCCCATGACAACGGCACATAATGCTTCACATAGCACTGCATCAGCCTGAAATCCCCCCGAATACGGGGAATATTATACGATTGTGCGCCAATAGTGGCGCACAGCTGCATTTAATTCACCCATTAGGGTTTGCGCTAGATGACAAGCGCATGCGCCGAGCCGGGCTTGATTACCATGAATGGGCCAGCATTATCCATTATAAAAATGATGAGGATTTCGTTGAACAAAATAAACATCGGCGAATATTTGCATGTTCCACCAAAGCCACTCACTCTTATGCCGATATCCAGTATCAAGCAGAGGATCTGTTTCTCTTTGGTGCCGAAACACGTGGATTACCGCTTGAGATGCGCGAACCTTTTCAAGCAATCCGCATCCCAATGCGTGAAACAAGTCGCAGTTTAAATCTATCGAACTCGGTTGCTATTATTTTATTTGAGGCCTGGCGACAGCTTGATTTCATATAAGTTTCAACGTACCACATATCAAGAGGATTCATATGGTCCGGGTTCAAAATAAAACAGGACTCATTACAGGTGCAAGCCGTGGTATCGGAGAAGCAACTGCACGCCTACTTGTCCAGGAAGGCGCACACGTGATCATGAAACAACAGGGCGGCTCCATTATTAATATGTCATCCAGATCGGGGCTGGTAGGGATTCCGGGAGCGGCTGCCTATGCATCGAGCAAAGCCGCCATCCGAAACCATAGCAAATCTGTCGCATTGTATTGCGCCGAAAAAAAATACCAT
>CAMAYA010000056.1 GCA_945862275.1 Legionella genomosp. 1
TGTTAGAAAGCGGCCTGGGATGTATATTGGTGATACGGATGATGGGTCAGGTCTACATCACATGGTGTTTGAAGTCGTAGATAACGCCATTGATGAGGCTTTGGCGGGCCATTGCCATGCAATCAATGTCATTATTCATGCAGACGAATCCATTACCGTTAACGACGACGGGCGCGGCATTCCTGTGGATATCCACAAAGAAGAGGGGCGCTCTGCGGCAGAAGTCATCATGACCATATTGCATGCCGGCGGTAAATTTGATGACAATTCCTATAAAGTATCCGGCGGTCTACATGGGGTCGGGGTTTCCGTGGTCAACGCCCTGTCTGAAGAATTGCACTTGCTGGTTCGTCGCGGTGGCAAAGTCCATGAGCAGCATTATCACGAGGGCGTTCCCGATGCGCCGATGGCCGTTACGGGAGATGCGGAAGGAACCGGCACACAAATTTGGTTCAAGCCCAGTGCCAATACTTTCACGAACATTGAGTTTCATTATGATATTTTGGCTCGGCGTTTGCGAGAGCTATCGTTCTTGAATTCAGGTGTCTGTATTCACTTATTGGATGAACGCACAGACAAACGCGATACGTTTCAATATGAAGGCGGTATCAAAGCCTTTGTTGAGCATTTAAATCGCAATAAAGTCCCCATCATTCCGGTTGTTTTTTCCATGACGGCGGAAAAAGATGGCATTGTCGTTGACGTGGCCATGCAATGGAACGATTCGTATCAAGAAAACCTGTATTGCTTCACCAATAATATCCCTCAACGGGATGGCGGCACCCATTTGGCCGGTTTTCGTTCCGGATTAACACGCACCTTGAACAACTACATTGAAAGCGAAGGCTTTGCCAAAAAGGCAAAAATCGCGACCACGGGGGATGATGCGCGTGAAGGATTAACCGCGGTCTTGTCCGTGAAAGTCCCTGATCCTAAATTTTCATCGCAAACAAAAGACAAGTTGGTCTCCTCTGAAGTGAAAGCGGCCGTTGAATCGCTGGTCTCTGAAAAATTACATGATTTTTTGATGGAAAACCCATCGATTTCAAAAGTCATTGTGGGCAAAATGGTGGATGCAGCCCGTGCACGAGAAGCCGCCCGTCGCGCACGCGACATGACACGGCGAAAAGGCGCGCTAGACATTGCAGGCTTGCCTGGAAAGCTGGCTGATTGCCAAGAGAAAGATCCAGCCTTGTCTGAATTATACTTGGTAGAAGGAGACTCCGCGGGAGGATCAGCCAAACAAGGTCGAAATCGAAAATACCAAGCCATTTTGCCGCTAAAAGGCAAGATTTTAAATGTCGAGAAAGCGCGATTTGACAAGATGTTAGCATCCCAAGAGGTCGCAACACTGATTACCGCATTGGGCTGTGGCATTGGGCCTGATGAATATGATCCCGATAAAGTCCGCTACCATCGCATCATCATCATGACCGATGCTGACGTCGACGGCTCGCACATCCGCACCTTGTTGTTGACGTTCTTTTATAGACAAACCCCAGAGCTGATTAAACGGGGCTACATCTATATTGCGCAACCTCCTCTATATAAAGTAAAACAAGGCAAACAAGAGCAGTATGTAAAAGATGACGATGCGTTGTATGAATATTTAACGCAAACGGCTATGGATGGCGCGTCCTTCCATCCCGCCAAAGAAGCGCCTGCCATTACGGCGTTGGCATTAGAAGAATTGGTGCAGCAATTCCGTCGCATGGAAAAGATCATCAAGCGTTATTCTCGCCGTTATCATCCAGACATTATCAAGCGCATGGCGTGTTTGCCTGCATTGCAGTTGGAAGATTTTAACGAGCACGCATCCATTCACGATTGGGCGTGCCAACTCCAAATGAGCTTGCAAGCACTAGGCAGCAAAACACAGGCCTTTTCTGTGGATGTGAAACACAATGAAGAAACAGGACAATACTTGCCGCGCGTCATCATGACGCAACATGGCACGGCCAACACGATTTTATTGAATGCCGAGTTATTTGCTTCAAAAGATTACAAAGAAATGGTGGGCATTAACACAAAGCTGCTGAATTTGGTTGAAGACAATGCGGTCATCAAACGAGGCGAAAAAACACAGGCAGTGGTGAGCTTTGAACAGGCGTTAACCTGGCTAATGGATGAAGCCAAACGGGGCCAGACCATTCAGCGCTATAAAGGTCTAGGAGAAATGAATCCGGAACAATTGTGGGAAACCACGATGGATCCAGAGGTACGCCGCATGTTGCAAGTCACCATAGAAGATGCCGTGGCCGCTGATGAAATATTTACAACCCTGATGGGCGATCAAGTGGAACCCCGACGGGAGTTTATTGAAACCAATGCGTTGGATGCTGAAAATATTGATATTTAGTATGAAGCACTGCATTTCGCCGCAAGGCGAAATGTGGTGAATGAGTAAAAAAAGCTGCGTCCTTGCAGCGGTGCAAATCCGTTGCTGCGCTCCCTGCGTGACATCATGTCAAACAGTCCGTGTTAATCCCTGCTGTCCGTGTCTTAACAGTATAGTCTTTTCAAAGGCGATGTCATTGCGTCAATGGATGATTATTTTGTAAGAGATCTCTTGGAATAACCCAAGAATTGTCTGCGTTTTGTCATTATCAGCTATTTTCTTACAGGAAAGGCTTGGCGAAGCTGGCTTATGCTCATGATGAATGGAAACAACCGCCCAAGCGTTTTAAACCCCTTGGCGCCACGCAAAACATGCGAGGCGTTCCATCCGATTAAAAACGCTGAGCACATGGTCGTAGAGACCACCCAACAGTGATGGTGAAGCAGCGTAAACCAATACTGCTTGTGCTTATCGACTTCTATTTGTTGATGCTGTCGTTTTTTATCTAGCGCGTCGATTTCCATCATCACTTGTTTGGCTGAGGTCATAAACTAAAGGCTCCTTAAATCCGTTCAGATTGGTTCTTGAACGCTTCCTGCAGTTGAATGATTAGCTAAATAGGCTCGTGTTTTCTCAAAGCTCATTCGTTTTAAGTATCGGTGTAGATAGCCTAAAATAACAGCTAATAACAAGGCATTCATGGAGCAAATAAGCCCCGTCACCAGCATCAGATTCTCCAATGCCTGCATCAGCACAACGCCGAAGAAAAGCAAGCTAGAGCACCACAATCCCATTAAACAGACCATTAACAAGCATACCAGAACCAGCATCGGGTAAACGCTGAGTCCGGCAAGCTTGGCTTCCAGTCGGGTAATAGACAAGCATGCTTTAATCAAGTGGAACTGGCTTGACACAAGGCCCACCGCTTCTTCTATTAGCCGCATTATTTTCGCAACAGGGCAGACAACAAAAGACCCACGCCACCAGCAATTAAAATGGCTTTTAAGGGGTGTTTGCGGACGGTTTCCAGCAGCTCATCAGAATATACATGTGCTTCATGGCTAACGTCATCGAATGTCTTTAACCCGTTTTCATATAGTTCATGTGCTAATTTAACACCCTCATTCACCAGTTCACTCGCCGCCTCGCTCACATGGGCTGTTTTTGAGTTGGGCATTGTTGGTTGTTTCACATCCATAATAAATCTCCTTTTTGATGGATTGGTCTATTAATTATAGGCATAAATCAATCCATTAGGCCAGTGGCGTTTAACATTAGGTTAGCCCGACTTGTTGTGTTTTTATTGTCTTTACCGTATGATTTGCCTCCTCAAACGTGCTGAAGTCTTAGAGTAGGAAAAACGGCAATGCAAGCCAGTAAACCATCCATGCGAGTCGCCTTGGTAACCGGTGCCGCAAGGCGCATTGGGGCCGAGATTGCGGAACATCTCCACTGCGAAGGCTTTCGTGTGGCCATTCATTGCCATCGATCGCAAGCCGAGGCCGTTGCATTGGCTCGAAGATTGAATGCGCTACGAGCAGATAGCGCCAAAGTATTTGTGGCTGACCTGTGCAAACCCGACACGCCGAAGCAACTCGTGCAAGATACCCTCGCCTGGGCAGGCCGCTTGGATCTACTGGTTAACAATGCCTCCCTTTTCAGCCGCCAAGAATCCGATTGGGGCCCTATGTTCACGACCCATGTCCGAGCCCCGTTTCAGTTAAGTCATGCAGCTTACCCATCCCTCGCGATTACCGCTGGAAGCATCATCAACATCACAGACATTCACGCCGAAAAACCATTAAAAGGCTACGCGATGTACTGCCAATCGAAAGCAGCCCTTAACCTGCAAACAAAAGCACTGGCGTTGGAATTTGCACCACTCGTTCGCGTGAACGCAGTCGCTCCGGGTGCCATTTTATGGCCCGAAAAAGACAATGCACTGAACGAGGAACAACAGCAGCAGATCATTGCCAAAACCCCGCTCAAACGGCATGGCAATCCGGTCTTCATTGCAAAAGCCGTGCTCGCGTTAGCCGAAAATCCCTTTATCACCGGACAAATCCTCTCAGTAGATGGCGGGAGGGGCCTGCTTTAAAAATGCCTCAATCGTGCGCACGCTACTCAACGCATAAAACGCCTGCAATGATGCGTCACTCAACACCTGCTTAAAATAATAACGAACCAATGATTTACTCTGCAAAACCGCCTGATGCTCGCTTTCCAAGCCAGCTAGACCATGCAAATGCTGCATGAAGCATTCCACTAGCGCAACTTGCGTTTGATGTGGAGCGCTGCCGGATCCTGCCAACAACTGTTGATAAAGCCACGGATGGCCGCTGCCAGCACGTGCAATCATGTACGCATCACAGCCGCTGCTGGCAATGGCATGGGCTAACGTCGCGTGATCCCGAATGTCGCCGTTTGCAATCACCGGAATGCTCGCCGCACGTTTAATACGAGCAATATGCGAAAAATCACAAGCGATATCATAATCGTCTGTCCAGCGCCGGCCATGTACTATTAATGCATCCGCGCCAGCTTGTTCGATGCCTTGAGCAACAACGATATCACGCTCATCACCTGCAATGCGCAACTTAACGGTCAAGGGGATCGTAATCGCTCGGCGCACCGCGCTCACGATATCAAACAAGCGCTCCGGCTCATCTAACAGCGCACTGCCCGCTCCTTTTTTACGAATTTTAGGCTTCGGACAACCGCAATTTAAATCAATCAAATCAGCACCCAACGCCTGCACCCGGAGAGCTGCTTGTGCCACAATCAATGGATTGTTGCCAGACAGTTGATAACACAACACGCGCTCTTCTGGCGCGCGGTATAAATAGCGGGAATCGGGTTGATGTTTGTCTAACACGTCATGCGCTGAAATCATTTCAGATACGCAATAAGCCGGTGGGGTGTACTGGTAGAACAACTGTCGGAATGGAGCACAGCTAAAGCCCGCCAAAGGGCCCTGTATCAAACGATTGGAGAGACGTAGCCCACCAATATGGAATGGGCTATTTAAGAAAGCCTGCATACGTTATCGGCTGTCGCTCATGAACTGCGCCAACCCCTGTTTAAATTGGCCAAAGGCGAGAATGCGTGCAATTTGCTGATTAGAACTTAAATACAACACGCCACTTTTATCGCTCACGCCTAATGCTGGGAATAAAATGAGCTGATTTAATTGGTTGGACAGGGCATAACTATCCATGCCTAATGCATACAGACGGTTATAGCTATTAAATTGCTCAGGCCAATTGCGGCTGCCCATTTGATGGTTGAAAACCCATGGCATGTCGCAAAAGACAATGCCATCTAAATCACGGTCTTTCATCGAGTTGGCGCTGCCGCTATACACACTGGAGGTCGCATACACGGGCACGTTTCCTGCGTAATAATAACGCAACATCGGCATGATTTGTCTTGCTTTAGATGGGTATGCCAGCATAAAAATCACATCAAAATCTTGCCGACGCGTGGGCGTAGACTCAATATTACGGCCCAATGCGCGTTGCAGGTTTTTTCCACGTGTTTCACTATCTGACACATGTAAGAAAGAACGGATAGAGGTATTCATGTCATCCGCCGCGCTAAAACGCAGCGCATCCACGACCTGACCGCCATTCGCTCGCCACTGGTTTGAAAATGCACGCACAACATCATCACCCCACGGGCCTGCAGGGGCTATGATTAATGCGCGAGATAACCCGGATTTCCGCGCTTTGGCGGCCACCTGACGGGCTTCATTGCTAGGGGACAGCCCAAATTGATACGCGTTTTCATGCGAACTCCCTCCGAGATCATTCAACAGCAGCGTTGGAACCGGGTGATTCATGTTTGCAACCGCAGCCACATCTGCCTTGCTCAATGGGCCGACCACGTAATCGGCTCCATTGGCTACTGCCTGCTGATAAAGTCCGGCGATATTTCCAGTGTTTGTATCGTATATACGCACGCCAGGCGCTGATTGACTGGCATCATGGGCCGCCATAAACCCATCCTTCACGGCGGTTCCAGGACCTGCCAGAGGCCCCGTTAAAGGCAACAGTAACGCCAGCTGCTTTGGTGTGGCATAGAGGCGCGCACTGCTGAGTGGAGAGGGCAACAGTTGATTAGCCGGATGAGCAGGATAATAGGCTTGCCATTGTTCAACTTGAGCCAACATAGTCTGGGGTGTATGGTATTGTTGACGCGAAACCAGCGCTAATTGCATCCATCCTTTTAAAATCGACCCATCAGCTGACTCAGCAGCCAGCGCGTCTAATTCAGCCATCGGCAACGTCGTCAGAGACAACCACAATGCGCGGCGATTATTGGCTTTGGCGTCCTCATCTGGCAATAAATAATCCAATCGAATGCGCTCAGACACCGACTCAGCGGCATTGCCGATGGATTGATAAGCATAGGCTAACATCTCGTGAAACTGGACCCGGTAATAAATAGGTAGCGTATTGAGATCATGCACCCCGGCCAATTTAGAAATGGCCGCACGTGGTTGTCCTCGCATTAAATCTATTTTTGCTAACAATATGCTTTTTTCATTCGCGAGTGCTAAGGGTAACGTGCCGGTTTGTGTTAAAATAGAAAGCCCTTGTGGCCATTGGCCATCATAAATCAAACGGCCTGCTGCCATCACCAGTAGCGATTGCCGCTCGTCTCCGACTTGATTTTTAGCCAAAGCAAGGTAAGCCGATGCCGGCATGGTATAAGGACTGGCTAATTTTTTATTCACGTGCAAATGACTTTCCGAGGTCACTTTAGCGCAATGCGTGAGCAAAACAATGCCGAAAAAAACAAATAAGGGCTTTAAAAATCGAGCAAATGACCACATAAAACAATATTCCAAGACGCAAGAACCCAAGAGGATAAACCAATATGGACAATTCTGCAACAACTCCCGGCATTCTTTACATTGTAGCCACCCCCATTGGCAATCGATATTACATCAGTTTGCGCGCATTAGATACCCTAAAATCAGTCGATGCCATCCTGGCGGAAGACACCCGCCATTCGATGCAACTATTAACGCTATTGGGAATAAAAAAACCGATGGTATCATTGCACGCCCACAATGAGGGCAATAAAAGTGAGCAGATCATCGCACTGCTCTTGCAAGGGAAGTCACTGGCCCTCATCAGTGATGCAGGCACTCCCCTCATCAGTGATCCCGGTTTCCCACTGGTCAAGCTAGCCCAATCGCATGGCATCACCGTCTGCCCCATTCCGGGGGCATGCGCCGTGATTGCCGCATTGTCTGCCGCAGGCAT
>CAMAYA010000057.1 GCA_945862275.1 Legionella genomosp. 1
GTATGATTTAATCCAGACCGTAGAAGGCATTATTAAAGTGCCATGAGCTATATTTTGACAAATTTAGCCCAGACTCTCTTATGGATGACGCAATGAGTGAAAAAACAGAAAAGGCCACTGCCTACAAATTGCAAAAAGCCAAAGAACAAGGACAGGTCAGCAAGAGCACCGAGTTGAACACCTGTGTTTTTTTATTGGTTTTTTTAGGCGTGTTCACAGCCCTTTGGCCCTCGTGCTTGGTTCAAATCAAAGCGTTGTTAACGCACGTGCTGTATTTAACGGGTCGCACGCCCTTTAGTGTGGACGCCATGAGCTTATTGCAACAATTCATCGGGGCATCACTGCTTTCTTTATGGACACCTTTCGGCTTGGCTGGCGTGTTAGCGATTGCGTGCGCATCGATTGCGCAAACTGGGTTTGTCTGGTCTGGGGCGCCACTGGCACTTGATTTTAAGCGGCTTGACCTTTCTCAAGGGTTTAAGCGCCTCTTTTCCTCCAAATCGTTGGTAGAGACGGGAAAAACAACTCTGAAATTGACCCTCGTTTGTTTTCTATTGAGCATCAGCCTGCGGCATGAATTAATGACCTTTTTAAGTTTCATGGCATCGACTCCAACCCATTACCCCCGCTTGATCAGCGCCCTCTTATCTAAAATATTGCTTCAAATATTGGCATTGCTGTTTGCGTTGGCGATGATCGATAAATATTACACGTCCTGGAAATTTGGCAAAGACCAGCGCATGAGCAAGCAGGAGCTCAAAGACGAGTACCGACAGCGCGAAGGGGATCCGAAGATAAAGGCCAGGATCAAACAATTGCAACACCAACTTAGGCAAAAAACCGCATCCATTGAACAAGTAAAAACAGCTGATGTGGTGATCACAAACCCGACGCATCTGGCCATTGCACTTAAATACGACCGCACGTGCATGCCCGCCCCTAAAATAGTGTGCAAGGTACAAGGTGATTTGGTGAAACATGTTAAATTGCTGGCAGCCCGCCATCGCGTGCCGATTATTGAAAATAAATCGCTTGCGCGCCTCCTATTTGTAGCATCAGATTTAAACCAATGGGTTCAGCGCGAGCACTTTCCAATGGTGGCCATGGTATTTCGCGATGTGTATCGCCAGAAGGCGAACGCATAATGCAAAGCAAATCGGTTTTCAATCAAAGCAGCGAAATGGTGATGATTGCCTTTGCAACGGGCATTCTACTGATTTTATTTATACCCATCCCGGCCTGGTTGCTTGATTTGCTCTTCATTACCAATTTCAGTTGGGCACTAACGATTCTTTTATTAACCTTCTATACAGACAAACCGTTGAGTTTTTCAACGTTCCCGGCGCTATTGCTGATCTCGACGTTGTTTCGACTCGCCTTAAACGTCTCGGCAACGCGCTTGATATTATCCAACGGAGATGCAGGCCGCGTGATTGGTGCCATCGGGCAATACGTGATTCATGACAACTATGTTATGGGGCTCGTGGTGTTTATGATTTTAATCATCGTGCAATACGTGGTTGTCACGAACGGTGCACAACGCGTGGCAGAGGTCGCCGCCCGCTTCACCCTCGACAGCATGCCGGGTAAGCAAATGAGCATTGATGCTGATTTAAACATGGGGATCCTTTCACAAACCGAGGCCAAGTTCCGGCGCGCGCAAATCGAAAAAGAAGCCAATTTTTATGGTGCCATGGATGGCGCGAGTAAGTTTGTTAAGGGTGATGCCATTGCGGGTGTGTTGATCATTTTAGTCGATATCATTGGTGGGTTCGCCATTGGCATGGCCCAAAAAGGCATGAGTTTAAGCGAATCCATTCACACTTACTCGCTGCTTACTGTAGGCGATGGCCTCATCACCCAAATACCCGCCCTCACCATTTCATTGGCCACCGGCATTATTGTCACACGAGCGGCAACCGATGCACATTTGGGCAGCGAAGTTGCCAAGCAAGTGGCGGCGTATCCCAAAAGTTTACTGATGGTCTGTTTTTGCTTGGTGGGTTTGCTGTGTTTAAAAGGCATTCCTGTGTTCCCCGTCCTGATGATTTTAACCTTGTTTTTAGTGGCGAGTCTATTTGCCACTCGCGCTCAAAAGCGTCAGCCTAACACCGTGATTGAATCAAACAATGATGAAACCTTGTATGAAAAAATACAAATTCACCCCATTGAAATTCAAGTGAATGCCACACTGTTTGATGAACTATTCCCTTTGGAGGCCCCCTTCCTTCACCTTGTGACAGCGATCCGTGAGCGGCTTGCTTATGCCTTAGGGTTTGTTATTCCAGAGGTGAAATTGCGTATTGAAAAAAGCTTGGGCTACCCGTTTTATGCCGTGTGCATTCATGGGAATACGCAGGCCTTAAATCAGCTGCACATGTCGACTGTATGCGATCCATTGACCGTTTTGGCAAACCATTTAAGTGATGTGCTCGAATCTCACCTATCTGAATTACTCACGCGTGCACAAGCAGAAAAATTACTCGCGTTACCCGCCATCAGTCATTTGCGTGATGAACTGATTCCGACTTTGTTGCCGTTTGGGCACGTGCAACGTATTTTGCAAAATCTATTGGAAGAACACGTCTCTGTTCGGGATCTGACTAGCATTCTTGAAGTGCTCTTGGATAACAGCAAGTCAAACAACGATGTGGCCACTTTGACAGAATTGGTTCGCGCGCGGCTCGCCACCCCCATCTGTAAAACGTTGATGTCACATCCAGTCAGTTTACCCGTTTTAACGCTTGCCCCTACGCTGGAACAAACACTCTGCTCCCGAGTGACGAATAACCATTTGGCACTGGAACCAAGTCTAACAGAGCGCCTTTTGACCTCATTATCCCTTCAGGTGGAGTCCATGTTAAGCGAACGTAAAAAACCAGTTTTACTGTGCTCTACATTGTTGCGCCGCCACATTCGACAATTAACCCAGCGTATCATGCCGCAACTTACGGTTTTAAGCATGCATGAGATCCCGCTCAATATTCAAGTGGAATCATTTGGTGTGGTCACTTAAGGAAATTGGATGTTAGATGCAATAACAGCAACACAAATGGCCATGCTGCGTGATCAGCTTCGATTGCAATCGATAAGTCAAAATGTCAGCAACATGCAAACGCCGGGCTATAAACGCGAATTGATTGAATCGGTAGGATTTGACGAACACCTGCAAGCCGGCATGGCGACAGCCGCCCAATCCATGCAACTGGCAACACAAAACGTGCAAGGCACATTTGTTCAATCCCGCGTTCCAAATGAGTTGGCCTTGGCGGGCGATGGCTATTTTGAGGTCCAAACGGATGACGGTGTTTTTTACACGCGTCGAGGCGATTTTCACGTGAATGAACACGGCGAACTCGCAACAGCAACCGGTGCGTTATTACAGGGCCTGGGTGGCGCGCTGCGGGTGGATGATAATCCGTTTACAATTGATGCCAGCGGCGGATTGTTTATTGATCATCGCAAAATAGACCAAGTGAATGTCGTGCAATTTTCAAATCCAAACGCGTTAACCTATCAAGGTCAGGGATTGTACGAAAGCCATGAGCCGGCCCTACCCGCCAGCCATTCGACCCATGTATTGCAAGGCTATCTTGAACAATCCAATGTGAAATCAATCGACGAAATGATGGAGATGGTCAAAACATCCCGGCATTTTGAAGCATCTCAACGGGTGATGCGCACGGCCGATGGCATGTTAAACACGGCTATCAATCAATTAGGAGAAGGAAATGTCTGACGCACTCGCCATTGCAGCCAGCGGTTTGAAATCGGAAGAATATTATATTGATAAGATTGCGAATGATTTGGCAAATTTAAACACTCCTAATTATAAAGCCACCAAGCTGACGTTTGAAGACGTGTTGTATCAGAACATCGATGGCACCACGCCGATGTTTCAGCACCAAAACAGTGCGAAAATTGGGTTGGGCACAGCCGTATACAAAACCACAAAAGATTTCAGTACAGGCCCACTCAAGCCAACCAATAATTGGAATGATGTAGCCATTGATGGAAGTGGATTTTTTCAAGTGGTGAATACGGATGGCAACACAGCCTATACACGAAACTCCAGTTTAACCGTTGACAGCGAAGGGTATTTGGCAACACAAGATGGTTTGCGCCTCGCTGACAACATCCAATTGCCTGAAGATTTTGTCGAAATACACATTCAAAAAAATGGCGACGTGGAAGCCACGCTGAATAATGAACCAGAACCACAATTGTTAGGCACCATTAAACTAGCTAAATTTATGGACCCAGAGTCGCTTGATCCCTTGGGATCGGGCCTTTATAGCCCAACTGAAAAAACGGGCGATGCCGTGATTGATAACCCAGGCAACAGCGGCATGGGCGTTTTGCTTCAAAAGCAAATCGAAGGATCAAATGTCGATATGGTCAACGCATTGATGCAGTTAACCATGGCACAACGCATCTATCAACTCAACGCCAAAGCCGTACAAATCGCGGATGAACTGGAAAAGATGACCAATGAAATTCGTGATTAACCGGAAATTAATGAGGGCCTATTTTGAAACGGCGGAGCAGCTATATCATGAGCATTCCTTTTTGAATTAAATAATCCAATCCCGGCAAAAATCAGCGCAGTAACGCCCAATCCTCCTACAATTACTGAAGCCGTTGTGCTCACGGCGAAAGCCAAAATAATGGCGACACATAACAGTGATAACCCAACGGCAGCTAGTCCAAGGATACATTTTAATGTGAAATCAGCTGTTAGTCCTTGATTGGGTAACGCCATGGCAGGTTCGGCCTCTGGTCGTACATGACGCGCTGCGCTTAGCTCCCGCATAACCGATTTTTTTTGTTCAATCCTAGAAGACATAGTACGCAACGTTAATATGAAAGCAGGATCGTTCAAATCTCCTTGGCACTGAATAATTTTGCTGGCCAGTGCATCCGCTTGGGTTTCGCTATAATGCGATATGTCCACCATGTAATTTCTGATTCGGGCAGCTTTAATACAACCTTTTTGAATACCAATTGATAGCAAAGCTAGCGAAAATAACTGCCGACCAGCCGGTGTATCGTCATGAAAAAACTGTCCTGTAAAATAATAGTCTTGAAGCGAGACCAATAATCCGACATTTCCATCACCCAATAGGTTTTGTCGCATACAACGGTTGACATAGAGAAACAAGCGCGCCATTCCTTCTACCGTTTGATGGGCCGAGTCTGCCGAACTGAATAGATCATGAATCCTAGACAGAGGTTCAGGTAACGCATCCATTTCAGCGGTATGAACATCTGCTACCACTCCGGCTATATTCGCATGAGGCTGCAATTCATAATGCCCATCATTAAAATACAATGGCAGAATGAAACTGTCTGAATTCAGACCAAGTTGAGGGTCGGGTGTATCCATTTCATGTAGACGCACCTCAAAACCGAACTGATTATGAAACAAACGAATACCTTCGCTAGCATCTAAACAATTATATTTGCCCGCAGAGGGATTCTGACCACCCGGCCAAAATATAGCCTCAGGACTGTCTGACGTATGGGTTTGAATATCACGGATTCGCCATAAATCGTCACTTGCATACCCATTTTCAAGATTTTCAAGCGCTACTGATGCAATAAAATGGCGAAACACAGGCGCGAAAATGATTTCATTGGCTAAAAAAGAATGGCTTGATGTTAATACGTGAAGCTGCTGCCAAGTAAAAAATTCCACCTCACGGATGCCATAGGTTTGGGCAAAGGTATCTTTTAGTTTTTTGTAGTGGATATAAATTAAACCATCCGGCTCTTCAAGCCGCACCCCAGAGCGTTCAAGTTCCGAGAGCGTTTGAATCTTTGCAAGCAGATAGGGAAGTGCGCAATTCATTAAGCAATTATTTAAAAGACCTGAGATTCTAGGAATAGAAGCAAATTGGGGCATAAACAGCGTCACAAATGATAGTTACGTGTGCGTTATTGTACATTAAATTCTCTTTTTGTAAAGTATGAGGCTTCAAGTTATAGGCATAAAAAAATATTATGCCCGTAATTCTTCCTTTCAACGTCTAAAAATGGGCTTTAAAGCGAGCGCCATGTTGTGATTCCAGTTTCGCGAACAACTGATTCAGCTTATCCTGACCAAACTGCTTCGCATAATGCAACGGCCCCCCCCTAAATGGCGCGAATCCTGTGGCAAATATCATGCCGCCATCCAATAAATCAGCATCCTCTACAACCCCTTCGCGCAAGCAAATAGCTGCTTCATTCACCATACGCAATATTAAGCGATCTGCGATTTCATTATTGCGTTTCTCACTTGATACCTTATTTTTAATCGGTTTGCCATTGACATATCGGTAAAACCCTTCGCCCGTTTTACGGCCCAATTTTCCTGATGCGAGCATAGTCTGAAGGGTTTTCGGGACAGTTCCACCGAAATGAGACGTCAGGTTTTCGGCCACAGCAAGGCACACATCCATTCCCACGGTATCCGCTAATTCAACAGGTCCCATGACCATACCAAATGCCTGAGCTGCATCATCAATTACTTCGGGTGAATACCCTTCTTCCAGTAGCTGTACACATTCCATTAAATAAGGCATCAACACGCGATTGATTAAAAATCCGGGGCTGGATTTTACAGGTAAAGGTAAACGCCCTATTTGATTGACAAATGCACATGCTCGCAAAGCAATGTCTTTCGATGTTTGAGCACTGCTGACCACTTCAACCAGCTCCATTTTCGACACGGGATTGAAAAAATGAATTCCTACTAAACGCGCCGGGTCGTTCATCGCACGGTTGATCTCATCCAATGGAATACTAGACGTGTTGGTTGCAATAATGGCATCTGGTCCTGCAGACGCCTCAATCTGTTTCATGATCGATTGCTTCACGTCTAGATTTTCGAAGACGGCTTCAATAATCACATCTGCACGCGCAATCCCATGCCCAAGTGGGTCAGGAATCAAATGATCCATTGCCGCTTGAATCAAGCGTGGTTTACGTAATTTTTTATTAAACAAAACATGCGCACGCTCAATCGCGGGTGCTATTTTTTCATACGACTGATCTTGCAGCGTCACTTTCAACCCACGTAGCGCACACCACGCTGCAATATCACCACCCATCACGCCTGCGCCAATCACATGCACATGTTTAGCAGATAAATCAGCATCTTTTGCAAAACCTTTCATCCGCTCACGCAGTAAAAATGCACGAATTAAATTTGCCGATGTTTCACCATGCGTGATGAGTTGCTCCACGGAGTCCGCTTCTTTTAAATAAGCGCGCTCATCAAAACCACCCTCCTTTTCCCATAAGTCAATCACAGCAAAGGGAGCAGGGTAATGATTTCTAGATACTTTTTTGGCCACTTCTCGACGCAACAAACGGGCCATTAATCCCCTAATCCAAGCATATTGGCTGAGTGATTGAAAAAAACCAGGTTTGTGTTTAGCTGGTTTATTCTTAATGAAGTAAATAGCAGCACGTTTCAATTGCCGTAATGGAACCACGTCATCCAGCACGCCTAAATGCTTCGCTTTTGCTGCAGAAATAGCC
>CAMAYA010000058.1 GCA_945862275.1 Legionella genomosp. 1
AAGGACCCAATGCAGCAATGGGAATACGTTTTTTCTGATAGGGCAAAAGAGCGATAATCGTTGAAGTTACACCAGAGTAATGCCAATGAAGGCTTGGAGCCACAACTAAAATGTCGCGAAGATCGACACTGTTTTTTAATGAACCAAGAAATTTCATAAATTGTCTGTAATATCTAGAATGTCGCTTCAAAGTTGAAAATTTTATATCATTTTCAAATAAAAATAGCAATATTTAAAAAATAAAGTTAAAATTTAATCGCAAACGCTATTGACCAAGCATTTATTTTTTTTATGATCATTTTGATGAAAAGGAAACAATCGCTTGTAGGGGATGATGTATGCATGACGCAACACAAGGAAACATACTAAGGGCTGAAATACCGTATTGCCCACCGCTGAATCTATTCGAATCATTTCATGATCAAACGGGTGCTATTTTATTGCACAGCGCGATCGCTCATGAGTCATGCGGTCAATTTTCCTATATTGCCATTGAGCCCTTCAAAACACTGATAGCCAAAAATGGCACAATAAAAGTCGATGGCCAATCACTCCCCGGGAACCCATTTCTTGCATTAAAAACACTGCTCGCTGATTACAAACAACCCACCCAAGCGGATTTGCCCCCCTTTCAAGGTGGCGTAGCAGGTGCTTTTTCATATGACCTGTACCAATACATCGAATCATTTTCGGTTGAACAATCAGATGCCTTGCATTTCCCTGACATGTACGTCGGATTTTATGACGTGGTGATTTCATTTGATCACCAAGCGCAGCGTGCATGGGTTGTCTCAACCGGATGGCCTGAAAAAACCATTGAAAACCGGCTGACGCGCGCCAAACACCGTCTTGAACACGTCTGCCATTTAATTGCAAATCCGCCCATCAAAACCGACGAAACCGAGCTAAACCTTTGCGAAAAAGAGAATATACACAGTCATTTCAATGCACAAACATATTCCGATGCAGTAAAACGCGTAATTGAATACATTCAAGCGGGCGACATATTTGAAGCCAATATTTCTCAGTGCTTTACGACCCGAGATGCCAATCTTCTGCCTTTTGATTTATATAAGCGATTGATGCGGAAAAATCCTGCTCCCTTTGCTGCCTACTTAAACCTAGGCGAATTTATTGTGGCATCCGCGTCCCCTGAGCGCTTTTTAAAATTAATGGATGGACTCGTTGAAACGAGACCAATCAAAGGGACACGGCGTCGAGATCCAGATCCAGTGGCTGACAAGGCCCTAGCTGAAGAGCTTTCCAACAGTGAAAAAGATCGGGCCGAAAACATCATGATTGTAGATTTGATGCGAAATGATCTTTCAAAAGTATGCGAAGAGCATTCTGTCATGGTGAGTCAATTGTGTGGGCTGGAAACATACCCCAGTGTTCATCACTTGGTGTCTGTTGTCACTGGCGAATTAAAACCTGAGTTCGATGCGATTGATTTGCTATTGGCTACGTTTCCAGGTGGCTCCATTACAGGCGCTCCGAAAGTGCGCGCCATGCAAATCATTGCTGAGATTGAACCCACAAAGCGCGGTATCTATTGTGGAAGTATTGGATTTATCGGGTTTAACGGCAATTTAGAGCTGTCCATTGCCATCAGAACATACACCATCAAACAGGACTGGATTACGTTTCAAGCAGGCGGAGCAGTCGTTATCGACTCTGACCCACAGGATGAATACCAAGAAACGCTCACAAAATCACGTGCATTGCATCACGCATTAACGTGTCTGGACAAATAAATGATTTTACTCATCGATAATTATGATTCATTTGTTTATAACTTGGCACGTTATGTCGGTCAACTGGGCTTTGCATATCGAGTTGTGCGCAATGATGCCATCACATTAAGCGACATTGAAGCGCTGCAACCAAGCCATATTATCCTTTCGCCCGGCCCATGCACACCTACTGATGCCGGTATTACGCTGGATGTAATTCAATACTTCGCCAACAAAATCCCTATCTTAGGCATCTGCTTAGGCCACCAAGCCATTGGACAAGCCTTCGGAGGCGTTGTTATAAAGGCGCCCTATCCCCTCCATGGCAAAGCGTCCTTCATTCATCATGACACTGGTGGCATTTTCCAGGGCATTGAAACGCCCTTTAAAGCAGCCCGATATCATTCATTGATTTTGAGTGAGCCAACACTTCCGGATGTGCTCCAGGTGACGGCAAGAACTGCGGATGGCGTGATCATGGCGGTTAAACACATTGAATACCCGATCGTGGGTTTACAGTTTCACCCTGAATCTGTGCTCACTCAACACGGATATTCCCTGTTATTAAACTTTGTTGCCAGCCATAACCACCCTGGATAAACAGGGATTTTGGCAAAATAAAACGCATGAGATTGAGTTTGTACTGTCACGTGATCATTTTTTAGAAGTTAAACGAGGACAAAGCTCCGCACTTGAATTCACATGGTTTGCCCGGCAATTCTTTAGAAAGATTTATGCTCAACCAGCATGAGTGAATCAACTTACAACATCTTCCTAACTTCCAAGAAAGATTCCCTGATGTTAGAAAGGGCCAATCAGTGTGTCGCCAATTGACCCAGTGGAATGACACATAGCAAGTCCAACCTCGCAGGGGTAATATTGCATACGGTGGGCATGCTTGTCAACATTTACGCATGCATTTTTTCTTTATTTGTTCTTTTTCACATGATGCGTTAAACTTTCATTGTATTTTTTAATCACAGATGATGATGTTTTACGCAAATACTGTTCAAGATACACGGCAATTATTTTTTACCTGCTGGCAAAAGCATCAGCAAAAGCACCCCTTGCTGCCCCTAGAGCAGCAAATTTTAGCCGTCATGTTGGATCACCCCGAATACCACGCTTTGTTCAACATAGGCAGTCCAGAAGAGGTATCCGCATATTTTGCTGCATTAGGACAAACAAACCCCTTTCTGCATATGGGATTGCATTTGACCCTTCGTGATCAAGTGGCAACCAACAGACCGGCAGGAATCAGCAGCATTTACACTCAATTAATAACAAAACATGGCGATAAACAAATGGCGGAGCACTTGCTCATGGAGCCTTTGGCTGAAGCCTTATGGCAAGCACAGCGCCATCAAAAGATGCCGGATGAAAAGGCGTATCTAGACGGGTGCTATCAGGTTTTAAATAAGACCCCACAAGCCTAATGGCACCCAGTTAAGCGGCTAAATGATGGAATGCATGTCGGAGCAAATCTGTTGCGTGAAAGTGCGGGTAAAAATGACAAATACAAGTTGAAATTGCCGCGTTGGGGTATAAAGTCGAACGGCTCAATTTTTTACCAATCAAATTAGGCCCATGAGCCCTCTTGCCGCATTCTCTCATCCGGGTATAATCATTCCTAAATCAGGTGACGAGGGAATGACGATGATTTTAAAAACACCGCTCTATGCAGAACATGTAGCGCTGGGTGCCCGCATGGTTGATTTTCATGGCTGGAATATGCCGCTGCATTATGGTTCGCAGTTAAATGAGCACCATGACGTGCGTCGAAATGCCTGCATGTTTGACGTCTCACATATGAATATTGTGGATGTATTGGGGGCCGGAGGACGGCATTTTTTGCGCCACTTATTAACCCAAGACGTCGACACGCTTCAACATGTAGGGCGAGCCCTCTATAGCTGCATGTGCAATGAACACGGCGGTATCATCGATGATTTGATTGTTTACCAACGTGCTCCAGATAATTATCGCCTCATTTTAAATTCAGCCACCCGCATGCGTGATCTCGCCTGGATCCGCGAAAAAATCACTGGCTTTTCTGCAGGACTTCAAGAGCGCACCGATCTGGCCATGTTGGCTGTACAAGGCCCTCAGGCCATCCAGAAAACGTTGGCCTTACTTAACCCAGCCCAAGCCGATGCCGTCTCAACGCTAGCACCCTTTGAATCGGTCGAAATCGATCATTGGTTTTTTGCGCGTACAGGTTATACCGGTGAAGACGGTTTGGAAATCATCGTTCCACAATCCGATATTCATGCATTATGGACCGACTTGCTCGGTGCCGGCGTCAAACCATGTGGATTAGCCGCCCGCGATACCCTTCGCCTAGAAGCAGGTCTCTTGCTTTACGGCCAGGACATGGGTGAATCCATATCGCCCTTGGAATCAGGCTTAAGCTGGACCGTCGCATGGCAACCTGAAGATCGTGAATTTATCGGAATTGGCGCACTTCGTTCACAAAAACAGCGCGGCGTAACCCGGAAGCTCGTCGGCCTGACACTACAAGATAAAGGCATCATGCGCACAGGGCAGCGCGTGATCATCGACGGCCATCCAGACGGCATCATCACCAGCGGCACGTATTCCCCTACATTGGCTCAATCCATTGCCCTAGCCCGCGTACCCGTTGAAACAAGTGGCTCGGTAATGATTGATATTCGGGGGAAATTACTCCCGGCGCGTGTTGGAAAAGCGCGCTTTGTTAAACATGGGGCTCCTATTTAATTATCAAACTGTCAAGGATATTCACATGAGCGATACACCAAAAAATTTACGATTCACCGAAACCCATGAGTGGATTGCAACAGACCAAGACGACATGACCGTTGGAATCACCGACCATGCCCAACAGCTACTAGGGGATATGGTGTTCGTTGAATTGCCTCAAATGGGCGATGAAGTCCATGCTGGCGACGAGTTGGGCGTATTGGAATCGGTCAAAGCTGCATCCGATTTTTATGCTCCCATCAGCGGCGTGGTGGTTGCTGTCAATGAACAAGTCACCGAAAATCCGGCCCTCGTGAACAGTGACCCATATGGCGCGGGCTGGCTAATAAAAATACAGGCAAACGAATTAGGAGAAATCGATGCCCTGCTGGATGAGGAAGAATATCAAAGCGCGTTTTCCGAGGAGCACTAACCATGCCCTACATCCCTCACACCGCTGAAGACACCGCGGCCATGCTGGCATCGATTGGCGCGCCAGACATACACGCCTTGTTTGATGAAATTCCGCCTGCACTTCTTCACGGGGAGTTAAAAAACATCCCGGAAGGCATCAGTGAAATGGCCATGCTTCAGCATGCGCATGCACTGGCCCATCAAAACCAGCAAGGCATTTGTTTTATCGGGGCCGGCAGTTATGAACACCATATCCCGGCCGCAGTCTGGGATATTGCATCACGCGGCGAGTTTCTCACCGCCTACACCCCCTATCAAGCCGAAGCGAGCCAAGGCACATTGCAATTATTGTATGAATACCAAACCATGATTGCCGAGTTAACCGGCATGGCTGTCGCCAATTCCTCCTTGTACGATGGTGCGACTGCTCTCGCTGAAGCCGTGCTCATGGCCGTTCGCATCAACCATCATAACGAGTCAAATCGTGTGTTGGTCGTCGGTACCCTTCATCCGCTCTATCGCGAAGCATTGGACACCATCGTACGAAACCAACACATTGAGGTGCTCACGCTGCCGTTTGATCTAGAATCCGGCGTGACGCCGATGAACGCACTAGAGCAATATACGGGCGGCGATTTCACGGCGCTGGTCTTGGTGCAGCCTAATTTTTTTGGCGGTTTGGAACAAGTGGATGCAATGACGGACTGGGCACATGCCAATCACATCGTCACCGTGGCATGCGTCAATCCGATTTCGCTAGGCGTTTTAAAACCACCCGGTCTTTGGGGTGAAAAAGGCGTAGACATCGTGTGTGGTGAAGGCCAGCCATTTGGGTCACCGATGGCGTCCGGCGGGCCGTATTTTGGCTTTTTCAGTACGCGCATGCAGCATGTGCGCCAAATGCCGGGACGCCTGATTGGTCGCACCCTGGATAAAGAGGGCAAGGTAGGCTTTACGCTCACCCTGCAAGCGCGCGAGCAACACATTCGCCGCGGCAAAGCGAAATCAAATATTTGTACCAATCAAGGATTGCTGGTCACGGCGGCTACCATACACATGAGCCTACTGGGACCTCAAGGGCTCATGGATGTTGCACAACGCTGTCACCACAACACCCATGCATTGGTGCACGCGTTAACGCAAATTGAGGGGGTAACGCAAGCCTTTACGGCACCTTATTTCCATGAGGCCTTGCTCAGGCTGAATAAACCAGTGGATGCTATTTTAGACTGTTTGCATGCCGCGGGCATTGAAGGGGGGTACGCCATTGGTTCACATTTTCCAGCGTTGGCGAACACGCTCCTGGTATGCGCCACCGAAATGCGAACCGATGATGAAATCGCGCGTTATGCCCATGCATTAACCGCTTGCATGCAACAGGGGTGACGAATGTTTATTGTGAAATTAACCTATAAAGTAGGCTTAAGTGAGGTAGATAAATATTTACAAGCACACCGCGAGTTTCTGGATTATCACTATCAACAAGGCTTGTTTTTGGTATCTGGCCCCATGAAGCCACGAACGGGCGGCATTCTGATTGCGCTGACCACTGACCGCGCGTATCTGGAGTCGGTTTTACTGCAAGATCCATATGCCCTCACGGGCATTGCTGATCATGAATTGATTGAATTTACCCCGGGCAAACACCGTGACGACATCAAAGACATCATCAGACAAACAGAAGGTAAATTATGTTGATTTTCGACCAATCGCAACCGGGCCGACAGGCCTCTGCACAATCGCCTAAACGCCACACAAGTCCTTACACCATTCCTGCTGAATTTCAACGCCAAGCGGCTCCTCGCTGGCCCGCGTGTTCTGAATTGCAGGTCGTACGACATTATACACGCCTGTCACAAAAAAATTTCGCCATTGATACCCATTTCTACCCCCTCGGCTCGTGCACAATGAAATACAACCCGCGTGGTGTGCACAAAGCGGCTAACATTACAGGATTTAGCAACCGTCACCCCCTCATGCCGGTTGACGCAAGCCAGGGGGTTTTGCAAGCACTATTTATGCTTCAAACCTACCTGCTCGACATCACGGGGATGAGCGGAATATCCTTAACCCCCATGGCCGGTTCTCAAGGAGAATTTGCAGGCGTCGCAATGATCAAAGCCTATCATCAATCACGCGGCGACCACCTTCGTGATGAAATATTGATTCCAGACGCCGCACATGGCACCAATCCAGCATCCGCCGTGATGTGCGGTTTTAAAATCGTTGAAATCCCCACCGCCCCTGATGGCGATATGGATCTTGACGCGCTGCGCCACCACTTAGGCCCCAAAACGGCCGGCATCATGCTCACGAATCCATCCACACTGGGATTGTTTATGCGACAAATCAAAGAAATCGCTGACATGGTCCATCAAGCGGGTGGGTTACTCTACTACGACGGTGCAAATTTAAATGCCATCGTGGGTCAAG
>CAMAYA010000059.1 GCA_945862275.1 Legionella genomosp. 1
GCTTGACCTGATATTCCGCCACCGACTACGGTTGCGTAAATATCAAATTTACTGAGCATATCAACTGCTTCTAAGGGCTGTCGAATGACCATGCATGATGTTTCACGACCAAAATATTCTTCCAATGCACGGTTGTTTACTTTGATTTCACCTTTGCCTGGGCGCATAAAAACCCGTGCTGATGAACTTTTTCTGCGACCTGTGCCGTAATATTGCTGTAATTCAGCCATAATACTTATTCCTCAATATCAAGTTTTTTAGGTTGCTGGGCCTCATGGGGATGATCTGAACCTGCGTAGATTTTAAGCTTGCGGTACATGTCACGACCCAATGGGTTTTTAGGAAGCATCCCTTTTACGGCACGCTCGATAATGCGGGCAGGATTTTTGGCCTGTAATTTATCGAAAGAAATCGATTTAATCCCACCGGGGTGACCCGTGTGGTGATAATACATTTTTTCTTTGAATTTACGACCTGTAACAACTACTTTTTCCGCATTGATCACAATAATACAATCACCCGTATCAGCATGGGGAGTATATTCTGCTTTGTGCTTACCACGTAAACGTCGCGCAATTTCAGTAGAAAGCCGACCCAATATCATATCGCTGGCATCAACTACATACCAATCACGTTTAACTTCGTGTGTCTTGGCGCTAAATGTTTTCATTAAACTAACTCCGAACCACCTGAAAAATGAATAATCTTTTAATCATGGACGGGCGATTTTACCCAAAAATGATCGAATCCACAAGTGCAAATGCACAATTAATCTGAATTGATTAACAACCGCTCCACGCGTTGCCCCGAAACCAGGTGCTGGCTAATGATTTCGTCAATATCCGAATGCGTTCTGTAAGTATACCATACTCCTTCCGGATAAATAACAATGCACGGACCAAGACCACAACGGCCAAGACAGCCTGATTTACTCACGCGTATTTTATGTTGACCATACAAGCCCGTCGTTTTAAGGCGTTCTTTTAAATAATCAAAGAAAGGCTCTCCACCCGTGTTCGCACAACAGGTTTTTCCTTCGGCTTTCTGATTGGTGCAAACAAATATATGTTTTGTGTAATAACTCAACTTGATTTATCTCGTTCGTCTATTTTTGTTTTTAATTTAAAACCGGGCTTAAATGTCACCACACGCCGGGCAGCCACTGGAATGTCTTCGCCCGTTTTTGGGTTACGACCCGGGCGAACCGGTTTGTCACGCAGGACAAAATTTCCAAAACCGGACAGTTTCACATGATGTCCCTGTTCCAAGATGGACCGTGTCTCTTCAAAAAATTGATCGAGAACGGCCCTGGCATCGGGCTTCGATAAGCCTATGTCATTACACAACGCATCTACCATAATCGCTTTGCTGAGTGCACTCACCATTCGTTCCTTAAATGTTTTCTTGACCGCGCGAACCCACCATCGGCGTCATATCCCGCAGTACAATCGCGAAATCATCTTCCAATCGTTTGAGTACAGCCGCAATCACTGCATGAATCTCCGTGTCGACCAGTGTGCGTTTATCGTCCTGCAAGGTCAAGGCAATCGCTAAACTTTTTTTATCCGCAGGAATGGAGTCACCCATATACACATCAAATACATCGAACGCTTTGAGCAATCCTAAAGGCACTGCCTCACGCACGGCCTGTTCAATCTGTCCCACCGAAACGTCCAGGTTTACCAACAAAGACAAATCACGACGAATCTGTGGGTATTTGGAAATGGATTGAAAGCGCACGGAATGATGCTCACAAAGAACAGCCAGTGACAGCTCAAACAACATCACTTCCGCTTTTAAATCAAGCGCATCCAGCAAACGCGGATGCAACACACCAATCCAACCGGCATCCGTATCGCCGATCAAAATACGTGCCGATTGCCCAGGATGCAAAGCCGCATGCTTTGCTGCCACAAAGCGTACGTTCGGTATCTGCAGCAAGTCAAGGAGTGCGTGCAAATCCCCTTTCATATCATAAAAATCAAAGACTCGAGCCGGCTCACTCCAATTCAATCCGCCATGCGCACCGGTTAATAAACCCGCCACGCACGCGCGCTCTTTTACCTGCTCGCCGTCAATATCAAATACCACCCCTGACTCAAAAAACCGGATGGACGTTTGTTGTCGATGAATATTGTAAATCATAGATGCCAGTAGTCCTGGCCATAGACCAACACGCATTTGCGACAATTCAGAAGAGATGGGATTTAATAGGTCAAACGTCTGTGCATCAGGATACATCGCACTTTGGAATTGGGGATCAACAAAACTATAATTAATCGTTTCACGGTAGCCGCGGCCACTTAAAAATGCGGACATGCTCGTAGATAGCCGCTCGAGAGGATTGATTGGACCCGCGTGCATGTTCGTTATTACAGGCGTTCCCACGATCTTATCGTACCCATAGAGCCGAATAATTTCTTCTACTAAATCCACGTCCAAGGCAATATCAAAGCGATGAGAGGGCACACCGACCGCCCAGACTGAGCCGCCTAGCTCAACGCTCATGCCTAGCCCACGTAACGACAACGCCATGTCTTCTATGGGGATATCTAACCCAGTTAATTGTAACACTTTTTCCGGATTAAATAGTACCTCTACAATAGCTGGCATTTGGTCCAGTTGATTCACCACGGTTATAGGCCCAACGCGCCCTCCCACAATCGATTGCAATAAATCGGTTGCACGCTCCAAAGCCAACGCTTGTATGCTGGGGTCAACGCCTCGTTCAAAGCGTTGTGAGGAATCACTGCACAAGCCATAACGCCGTGCAACACCTGCCACTACCAATGGATTAAAAAAGGCGCTTTCAAGAAAAATATCGGTGGTATCTGCTTGTACCGAACTCGCTTCCCCCCCCATGACGCCAGCTATACTCAAGGGAACGCCTTCGTCAGCAATTACCAACACTTGTTCATGCAACGTGACTTCTTGTCCATCTAGCAAGACCAGTGTCTCGCCTGCATGGCTAAACCGGACCTGAATATCACCGTGAATTGTTTTCAAATCGAAGGCATGCATCGGTTGACCAAGCTCCAGCATGACGTAATTGGTCACATCAACCACTGGATGCAGCACACGGACGCCGCCACGGCGTAACCGTTCTTTCATCCATAGAGGAGTGCATGCATGAGGGTTAATCCCGCGGATAATGCGGCCACAATATTGAGGGCAAGCTGCAGGTGCTGCTAAATGCACCGCAAGGGATTCATCGCCATCCGGTTGAATCCGTTTCGACGGCAATGCTTGCAATGGCAATTGATTAAGTGCTGCCACCTCCCGAGCCATGCCTAATATACTAAAGCAATCAGCCCGATTCGGCGTGAGATCAATATCCAAAACCTGATCATCCAAGTACAAATAATCTCGCAAATCAGTGCCTATGGGCGCATCATCAGGAAGCTCCATGATGCCTTCGGAACGGTCATCCAAGCCGAGCTCTGACACGGAGCAAAGCATGCCTTGTGACAACTGGCCACGCAGCATGGATTCTTTAATGACGAGATCTCCTGGCAAATGAGCACCCGTCATTGCCAAGGCCACTTTTAATCCTGCACGCACGTTCTGAGCACCGCACACAATCTTCAAGGGAGAGCCTGTACCTGCATCCACTTCACACAAAGTCAACTTATCCGCTTCTGGATGGGGTGAGGTTTGGATTACATGGGCTACAACTACGTGGCTAAATGCACCTGCAACTGGATTTAGCGCATCCACTTCGAGACCCGCCATCGTTAATTGGGCAGCCAATTGTTGACCTGTTAATGAGGGACTAACCCACTCTCGCAACCACGCTTCACTTGCTTTCATTAAATCGCCTTAAAACTGCTTCAAAAAGGTAATGTCATTTTCAAACATCATGCGCAAATCATCGATGCCGTAATACAGCATAGCCAGCCTGTCCAAGCCCATACCAAATGCCCATCCTTGGTATTCATCAGGAGAAATGTTCACGGCATTCAACACATGGGGATGCACCATGCCACAGCCTAAGACTTCAAGCCAACCGGTGTATTTGCATGAGCGACACCCTTTGCCTGCGCACTGCGTGCATTCAATATCGACTTCAGCTGAAGGTTCCGTGAATGGGAAATAGGAGGGTCTAAATCGAATGGCCAATTCCCGCCCAAAAAATGACGCGAAAAAATCTTGGAGCAAGCCTTTCAAACCCGCCATTGTAGCTTGTTTATCAATCAACAAACCTTCAACCTGATGAAACATCGGTGTATGCGTCACATCAGAATCACAACGGTATACGCGTCCCGGAGCAATTAATCGCAACGGTGGCGTGCGCTTTTCCATGGTTCGAATTTGAACAGGGGACGTGTGAGTACGAAGCAAACGGCCATCCCCAAAATAAAATGTATCATGCATGGCACGGGCAGGATGATGCCCTGGGATATTGAGCGCTTCAAAATTATAAAATTCCGTTTCGATTTCCGGCCCATCAACAATATCAAATCCTAACCGACTGAAATAATCATTCACGCGCTGTCTGACTTGCGTCACGGGGTGTAATGAGCCGGATTGGTTATTACGCCCTGGCAAACTCACATCGATGTGCTCGTTGGCTAGTTTTTGTAGCAACAGGCGTTCATTTAACTCCAGCATTTTTTGTTCGATTTGCTCGGCTATATCACGCTTTGCAAGGTTTACCAGCTGGCCTACGCGTGGTTTTTCTTGTGCGGACAAATGAGCCAATGTCTTTAATATATCGGTCAACCGACCTTTTTTACCGAGGTAATCAACACGAATCGTTTCTAATGTGGGGATGTCTTCTGCGTGCGCAATGGCGGCCATCGCGTCAAATTGTAACGAGGTGAGATCTTGCATAAATAAGCCTCAACGGGGCGGATGCACCCCTTTTGTAAAAAGGAGGCCTAAGCCTCCTGATGTAACAGATGATCAATCAATCAAGCAAGAGCGGCTTTCGCAAGCTCTGCAACGGCAGCAAACGCCGGTTTATCATGAACGGCCATGTCAGCTAGAACCTTACGATCCAGCTCAATTTCGGCTTTTTTCAAACCATCAATCAAACGACTGTAGGACATGCCGCATTCACGGGCTTGTGCATTAATACGCACAATCCACAATGCACGGAATTGCCTTTTCTTTTGACGACGATCGCGGTATGCATATTGACCGGCTTTAATAACAGCCTGTTTTGCAACGCGATACACGCGACTACGGGCACCGTAATACCCTTTGGCTTGGTCTAATACTTTTTTGTGACGCGCTTTGGCAGTCACACCACGTTTAACTCTTGGCATTATTCATTCCTCCCATTAACTACCGTGCAACATGCGGGACGCTAAACGCGCATCACATGGCTTCAATGTACCCGACGAAACACGCAAATGACGCTTTTGTTTAGTCGACTTTTTGGTGAGGATATGATTACGATAAGCGCCACGACGTTTAATCGCGCCACTTGCCGTCTTACGGAAACGTTTACACGCTCCACGATGTGATTTTAACTTTGGCATAACACTGTACTCCGCATTTAAAAAATCATGATTTCTTCTTGGGCGATAATACCATCAGCAACTGTCGGCCTTCACGTTTTGGATGCTGCTCAACCACGGCAAATTCCGCCGTGTCTTTCTGAACGCGTTCCAAAATTTTCATACCAAGGTCTTGATGTGCCACTTCACGGCCGCGAAAACGCAGCGTGATTTTGACTTTATCGCCATGATCCAGGAAACGTACCAGGTTGCGTAGCTTGACCTGATAATCCCCATCTTCCGTCGTAGGACGAAACTTTAGCTCTTTGACCTGCACTTGCTTCTGCTTTTTCTTTGCTTCAGCTTGTTTTTTGCTCACTTCAAAGAGAAACTTGCCGTAGTCCATGATGCGACAGACGGGTGGTTTTGCTGTGGGTGAAATCTCAACCAAATCAAAGCCGCCCTCTTCCGCAGCACGCAACGCTTCACGCGTTGACACTATTCCTGCCTGATTGCCATCTACATCAATTAAGCGTACCTCAGGTACATTGATCTGTTCATTGATTCGCGCGCGATCACTCTCACGCTTATTTGATGCACTAATGGTCAATCCTCCAACTAAGTATTATAAAAAATTCAATGTTTAAACAGCGTCTTGTTTTCAATTTCAAGCAGCAGTGTATCGCAAATTGCATCAATTGTCATCACGCCTAAATCCGTTCCATCCCGTGAGCGGACAGTTACCTGGCCATTTTCAACCTCTTTGTCGCCAATGATTAGAAAATACGGGACATTTTGTAGTGTGTGCTCTCGAATTTTAAAGCCTATTTTCTCATTTCTCAAGTCAAATACAGACCGAATGCCTTTATTTTTTAAAATTTGATTCATTTTCTCAGCATAACCATTTTGTTTTTCGCTGATCGTCAATACAGACACCTGCGTTGGCGCCAACCACAAAGGAAACTTCCCTGCGTAATGCTCAATTAAAATACCGATGAACCGCTCAAATGAGCCCAATATGGCGCGATGCAGCATCACGGGCGTTTGTTTACTGCCATCTTCGGCAACAAATTCAGCATCTAGTCGCTCTGGCATTGAAAAGTCGACCTGAATGGTGCCGCATTGCCAAATTCGCCCTAAGCAATCGGACAGTGAGCACTCAATTTTTGGACCGTAAAACGCACCTTCACCGGGTGCATCAATCCATTCAATATTACGGTCAGTCATGGCTTGTTGCAACGCCATTTCGGCTTTAGCCCAGACCTCATCGCTGCCAACGCGCATAGCCGGCCGTCGAGCCAAACGATACGTAATCGTTTCAAACCCAAAATCCGCATATACTGATTCAACAAATTCAAGCATCGCGGCCACTTCTGACTGAATTTGATTCTCAGTACAAAAAATATGCGCATCATCTTGAACGAAATTGCGTACGCGCATTAAACCATGCAGTGCGCCAGAGGGCTCACAACGGTGGCAGTTGCCAAACTCAGACAAGCGCAATGGCAAGTCACGGTAGCTTTTAATGCCTTGGTTATATATTTGAATGTGACAGGGGCAATTCATGGGCTTTATTGCGTAAGAACGATTTTCTGTTTCTGTAAAAAACATGCCGTCACGAAAATTATCCCAATGCCCTGACTTTTCCCACAGAATTTTATCAACCAATTGAGGTGTTTTTACTTCTTGGTAACCAAAATCAACCAAGCGTGCGCGCATGTACTGCTCAAGGACTTGATAAATAGCCCAACCTTTGGGATGCCAAAACACCATGCCAGGCGCTATATCCTGAAAATGAAACAGATCCAGTGCTTTGCCTAATTTACGGTGATCGCGCTTCTCAGCCT
>CAMAYA010000060.1 GCA_945862275.1 Legionella genomosp. 1
AAAAACGACGGTATATGCCTTGGCTCGTTATCGAAACAGCATCAGCGTTGTCATCCCAGAGCGCGTTATCACCCGAGCACCTTCAGCGGAGTTGGCCTTTAACCAAACCGATCAAGACAGCCTTCCTGATTATGAAACCCTGGATGCCATCCTTTGCTTGTACATGGAGGAACGACGGGGGCCGAATGAGATTATTGCGCGTGGGTATGAACCTGCGGTCGTGCTCCAGACCATTCAGCGTATTGTACGAAACGAATATAAACGCCGGCAAGCAGCACCCGGCGTTAAAGTCACAGCATGTGCGTTTGATCGGGATTGGCGTTATCCGATGACGTCGGGGTTTTATTAAACATCGCCGCGTAAATTAGTTTAAAACCAATCAACATGTGCTTAATTTTTTAGGCCATCGCTGTGCGCCATGGAGTACGCGCAGGATAATAATTGAATCCTCCATAACAAGATATGCTGCAATAAATGGTGTTCTATTAATGATTAATTCACGCGTTCCAAGCACACGCACTGGTCGACCCATGTGAGGATTTTTGCTTAAAAAACCGATCTGATCCTGAATCTCTTCATAAACAGCAAAGGCCGCTATTGGGTTAGCTATATCAGTATAATCGACAATCCCCAGCGCATCCTGATGTGCTTTGGAACGCCACTCAATTTTCATGTTTAGATGCTTTAGCTACTCTTGCCACTAGCCTTGATTTCATTTCACGCATCACTTGATCATGAATCGCATGTATATTTTGTCAAATTTTCCCGTCTACAAATATAAGTCGCAATCTGGTATACTATACGCATTGTCTTCCTGGTCACTATTCTCTCATGCTTGTCGCTTACGGACTCAACCACAAAACTGCTCCTTTGAGTGTGCGTGAAAAAATTGCGCTCTCCATGGATAAGCAAGATACGCTGCTCCACGCGCTGGTGGGTGTTCCGTCGATTCATGAGGCCGCCATTTTATCCACGTGCAATCGAACAGAAATCTATTGTGACACGGATGATCCGACCCAAATTATTCAAAGCCTAGCACGCGCACACCGCATCGATCCGAGTGACATCAGCCCTTATTTTTATATGCATCATCATGAAGCAGGCGTGCGTCATGCATTACGGGTTGCCAGCGGACTGGATTCGATGATGCTCGGTGAGCCGCAAATTTTAGGCCAAATGAAAGCGGCCTTTGAACAAGCGTGCCGTTTAGGCACCGCTAAAAGCCGGTTAGGTCAACTGTTTCCTTTTGTATTTAGTGCCAGTAAACGCATTAGAAATCAAAGTGGCATTGGAAAAAACCCGATCTCGATTGCCTATGCCGCGGCTCAATTGGTCACCCGGCTGTTTCCAGATTTCTCAACACTCAATGTATTCATCATTGGCTCGGGTGACACCGCATCGCTGGTCGCAAAATACTTGCATCAACAAGGGGCCACGCAGTTTATGGTTGCGAGCCGGACCGACAAAAATGCCCAACAGCTGGCCTGCATGTTTGTGGGCAAAGCCATCAAGATTACTGACATTCCTGAGCATTTGCCACAAGCCGATGTTGTGATATCCGCCACCGCTTGCCCGCTGCCGTTTATTACCAAAAAATTGGTCGAACAAGCCATGATCCAGCGCCACCAAGCGCCCATGGTTTTGCTGGATTTAGCCGTTCCGCGCGACATTGAACCCGATGTGAGCGAATTGGAAGGGGTGCATTTGTATAATTTAGATGATCTTCAACACATCACTGAAAAAGGCATGGATAAGCGGCGCGCGGCCGCAGATCACGCCGAGCAGTTAATTGAAGGCGAGCTGGATAACTATAACCGCAAACACCGTTCGCTGCGGGCTAACAGTGTCATCTGTGACTACCGAACCCACATGCAGGGTTTAGCCCACCAAGAACTGTCTCGTGCCAAACAAAAAATGTCTGCAGGCCACTGTCCACAGGCGGTTTTAATTGATTTTTCTGAACGTCTACTCAATAAACTGACCCATACCCCAACGATTGGTTTACGCCGAGCCGCCGGGGACTCACGCGATGAGCTGCTTGACTTAGCCCATTATCTTTTTGACATATCAGGTGAAGCCGCCCTCCCATGAAACCATCCATTGCCCTCAAACTGGAACAAATGCTAGAGCGGTTCCAAGAAATCGGACGCCTCTTATCCGAAGCCAGCGTCATCGCTGACCAAAACCAGTTTAAAGCCTTATCAAAAGAATACGCACAGCTTGAACCCGTTGCCACGTGTTATGACCTCTATTTACAAGCGTGTGCCAACGTTACATCCCTGCAAGACATGCAGGATGGCCAAGATGCTGAGCTCGCAGAAATGGCCGCCGAGGAAATGGATGCCGCTCGTTTACTCGCTGAAACATTGGATGATGAATTGCAATGGCATTTGATTCCTAAAGACCCTGACGATGAGCGCAATATATATTTAGAAGTACGAGCCGGCACAGGCGGGGACGAGGCGGCCATTTTTGCGGGCGACTTGTTCCGCATGTATAGCCGTTTTGCCGAAATGCAAGGCTGGCCGCTTGAAATCATCAGTGCCAGTCACGGCGAGCACGGTGGTTTTAAAGAAGTGATTGCACGCGTGAGCGGGAAGAGTGTGTACGCGCAATTAAAATTTGAATCGGGCACGCACCGCGTGCAGCGCGTTCCTGAAACCGAGTCACAAGGGCGCGTGCACACATCCGCATGTACCGTGGCCATTATGCCGGAAGTAGATGCCATTGATGATGTGGAAATCAACAGCGCTGATCTTCGCACTGACACCTACCGCGCATCAGGCGCCGGTGGCCAGCATATCAATAAAACCGATTCTGCCGTTCGCATCACACACATCCCCACCGGGGTGGTGGTTGAATGCCAAGATGAGCGCTCTCAACACAAGAACCGTGCCAAAGCCATGGCACTGTTAAAATCAAGAATATTAAATGCACAACAAACCAAACAACAAAAAGAACAAGCAGACACCCGTAAATCATTGGTTGGCAGTGGCGACCGTTCAGAACGCATTCGCACTTACAATTACCCGCAGGGCCGTTTAACAGATCACCGCATCAACCTGACCATCTATCAACTCAATGAAATCCTTGAGGGCAATCTATCCATGGTCATCGATCCATTAAAACGGGAATACCATGCAGAATTACTGGCAGAATTAGGACGCCATGAGTGATATTAAACACAGCCTCGAAAACGCAGCTCGTCTTTTAGCTGCAACCAGCGCTAGCGCGCGACTGGATGCCGAGCTGTTATTGTCTTATACATTGAAACAATCACGCGCCTTTTTTTACGCTCACCCAGAAGAGATGCTAACCGCGGCTCAACAAACGCATTTCCAACAACTCACAGCCCAACGCGCCGCGGGCATGCCCATTGCTTATTTAACACAAACCCGTGAATTTTGGTCGCTTCCATTGCGTGTCAGTAAAGACACGCTTATTCCAAGGCCCGAAACAGAATTACTGGTGGAACTGGCGTTAACGTTGCTGGGTGATATAGCTGCCGCCAGCATTCTAGATTTGGGCACTGGCAGCGGTGCCATCGCGTTGGCATTGGCGTCGGAACGCCCTGATTGGCACCTAATAGCCGCTGACAAGAGCCTCGCTGCAATTGATGTTGCGCGTGATAACGCCGAGCGATTAAACCTCCTGAATGTGGATATCCTCTGTTCTAATTGGTTCGAAGCAATCCCCCCTCAGCAATTTAACGCCATTGTATCGAACCCACCTTACATCGCAGACCAAGATGAACATTTAACGCTAGGCGATGTGCGCTTTGAACCGCAAGAAGCCTTGGTGAGTGGCAAAGATGGATTGCATGCATTGGCTCACATCATTCAACACAGTGTTGAGCGACTTAAGCCCAATGGCCTGCTATTATTAGAACATGGATTTACACAAGGACCCGCTGTCACAACGCTGCTTGAGCAAGCCGGCTATCAAAATGTGCACTGTTGGCAAGATGCGCAGGGACATGACCGAGTCAGCGGCGGATGGTGGGAAAATAGTCTATAGTTGAAGAGTGGGGTGTTTTTTGATATACCTACGCACTTTCAAGTGACATAACCAGTGAGAGCGAGAAGACCGTGAAAAATGACACCCTTGGCAATATGGGAATTGCCCCCTATCAGGAAGCTGAAGGCGAAGAATACATGAATGAGCACCAGCTGGCCCATGTTGAAAAAATTCTACTGGCCTGGCGTCAATCCTTAATGGAAGAAGTCGACCGAACCGTGACGCACATGAAGGACGAAGCGTCTAACTTTCCCGATCCTGCCGATCGTGCGAGTCAAGAGGAAGAATTCAGCATTGAGTTACGCACCCGCGATCGCGAACGTAAACTCATCAAGAAAATTGAAGACGGCTTGGAACGCTTGCGCGATGACGATTTTGGCTATTGTGAGGCCTGTGGGATTGAAATCGGTTTACGCCGTTTAGAAGTCAGACCAACAGCCACGTTATGCATCGATTGCAAAACATTGTCTGAAATCAAAGAACGACAAAATCAAGGCGCGTAAAGACGGCTTGCGGTGCTAGCAGGGCCGGCGGGCCGTCCCTGCTAGCAACGCAACGGGTTACAGGCTCTTCTAATTTTGCAAACAAACCCAATAACACATGCCAAACCGATCCGGAATGCGTACTTCGACGGATTAAATTAACGCACTGTACCATCTGTAACCGAGAAAAACCATTTATGTAGTAATATAAACCACATTACTTTCGTTCGATGCAAGCCAAAATAATCTCCAACGACTTCAGTACAGCCCCCTGATTCGCTTTTAAAACCCCACTCGCACTCTCTATTTGGCAGAAGCGTGATGCGGGATTGGAATGCATCGCAATCAGGCGCGCCAATAAATCATCTGTATTCTCCACGCATTGCATCGCACCTGCATCACACAATGCCTTACAAATGGCCTTGGAGTTCATCATAAAGGGCCCGCAAAACACAGGGACTTGCATCGCAATAGGCTCCAACACATTATGCCCACCTACGGGCACTAAACTCCCGCCCACGAAGGCATAATCACTCACCTGATAAAAGCCTAACAATTCGCCCAATGAATCTAAAATCACCACGTCCGTATACGCATCAATTGCATCAGGTAGGCTGCGTATCTGTGTGCTAAACCCATGCTGTTGGGCTAATGCATGCACTGTTTTAAAGCGTTCAGGATGGCGCGGCGCAATCAACAAAATCACATTGGGAATGGCTGCTTTAAGCCGCGTTAAGCCGGTTAATAATTGTTCTTCCTCTCCCTCATGCGTACTGGCTGCCATCACCACCGGGCGTGATGCTCCCCAAGCGGTTTTTAATTGATCAAAAATCGCCTGGTTAGAAACCTGAATCTGCAAATCAAATTTCATATTCCCCAAGGCATGCACACGATTCACTGGCGCACCCAGTTCAACAAAACGCGTTGCATCCAGTTCGCTTTGCGCCAAAATAGCAGTGAATTTCGTCAATACAGGCTGAAAGAAAAACCGCATCATCTCATAGTGTTTAAAAGCCATATCGGAGATGCGCGCATTCGCCAGCACCAGGGGCACGTTCGCAAGTGACGCTTGATGAATTAAATTGGGCCACAACTCGGTTTCCATGATAATGCCCACACGCGCATTCATTTTTTTAAAAAACCGCGTTAACACCCAAGACAAATCATAAGGAATGTATTGATGCAGGACCTTGTCACCAAACCGGGTAGTCACTTGCAGCGATCCGGTGGGCGTCATCGTGGTGACGAATACCCGTAGTTTATGCGCCAGAAAGGCATCAATCAGGGGCGTTGCAGCGACTACTTCACCCAAAGACACGGCATGTAACCAAACGTCTGTCGGGGCAATCTTGCCTAGTCCAAACCGCTCATGAATTCGACGACGATAAGCCGGCAAGCGCCGCCCTTTCCAATAAAGACGGCACAACACAAAAGGGATGGATAAGCACAATAAAAAAGTATAGACGTAACGCAACATAAGGTATCTCAATAACAAAATATCATATCAAATAGAAAAGACTGTATTTTAACCCATGAGCCCTCTTAACGGTTCTTACCGGCAATTGCCAAATGGTTTGTTCAACAATCGCACCATCATTGAATACCAATTGCTGTTTTAGTACTAATTTAGCTTTACCCATATAGACTATTATATACCATATGTTCACATATAACATATGGTAGCATCGTCAAATACCGAGGGTCATCACCGACCCTGGGTTCCTCCATAATCCGCATTAACCACGGTATTTCTGATTTAAAAAAATTAACCCTTATTTATCACAACAAAAATGGTTATTATCACGTACCTGATCCAGGTGTTTCGTATTTTAAGGAGTGGACATGTCGTTACGTCAATTTTTCACCAGCCAAACTTGTTGGGGGAAATTGCTCGGTGCTATTTTAGGTTACCTGATGGCAGGCCCCGTGGGTGCTTTGTTTGGTATTCTGATTGGTAATTTTTTTGACCGGGGTTTAACGGAACACCTGACCAACCCACTCTGGCATTATCACGCCGAACAACGGGTATTGGTGAAACCTATTTTTTTGAAGGCCTTGTTTTCAATCATGGGGCATATCGCGAAAGCAGACGGTCGTGTGTCTCAACTTGAAATTCAAATGGCTAAACGTGTCATGCGCGACATGAAGCTCAATGCACCGCAACGAAAAGAAGCGGAACTTTTTTTCAATGAGGGGAAAAAAGAACAATTTAAATTAAAACCCATGCTGGGTTTACTGTATAAAACATGCCAAGGCAATCCTCAGCTGTTAAAATTATTCATTGACACGCAATATGCCCTGGCACAGTTAGATGGTTTGTCTGATAGCAAGATTCAAATCTTAAACACCATTTTGGCTTATATGCAACGCGCACCACTCCATGAGCAATCTCAATTTAACGAGGATTTTTACGCCCACTTTTCACGTCAACGTTCCTCAAGGTCAAACCAAAATACCACTCGCCGAGAATCGCCTCATGCAGTGGAGCAGGCCTACTCCATCTTGCAAATCGAACCGACCGCAAACCAACAAGAAATAAAGCGAGCATATAGACGGCTCATCAGCCGTCATCACCCGGATAAATTGATAGCAAAAGGCATGCCCGCTGACAAAATCAAACAGGCCAATGAAAAAACGCAAATCATTCGGAAAGCCTATGAACAGATTTGCGAAAGCCGAGGTTGGTAATTAATCAAACGTGATGCCCGCTTCATCCAGCATTTTTATTGTTCGCTCAACCATGATTTGATGTGCCGGGGCTGTCGGGTGAACCGGA
>CAMAYA010000061.1 GCA_945862275.1 Legionella genomosp. 1
AAGCATTGTTTGACGGTGTAGATCAGGGTCATATTTAATTCCAACAAAAAATTCAGAATAATACACTAAAGTGGGCATTCCCCACAATTCACTCCGGCGCTGCTCAGGGATTATGGGCGAACCCATTTATGCCCGTGTGAAACCATCATGTTATCAAAAAAAAAATCATTTATGGTCTAGCCGGTTAAAAAAACCCTACGACAGAGTGCATATCCACATGGGCGATATTATCGGTAATCTGGCTTCAAGGATAGTAAAATTGTTCAATTCATCCAGAACTGTTGGGCGCTGCTTGGATAAAAGCAGGTAGCGTTAAGCAGTAGTCATTGATTTCAGAAATCAATGGGTACGCTTTTAAGGACAGGTTGAATCGCTTGGCATTGTACACCTGTGGAACCAGGCAAACGTCTGCTAGAGATACGTCATGGCCATAACAAACGTGGGTTTTACGGGGTAATATCTTAAGCTTGTCTTCTATCGCATCAAATCCGATTGTTATCCAATGCTGGTACCAATCGAGTACCTGGTTCTCTGTGGCTTGAAATTGTTCTCTTAATTGTTGCAAGACGCGCAGATTATTAAGCGGATGTATATCACAGGCGATGATCATGGCCAGGCTTCTCACCTGAGCGCGACCCAGTGGTGTTTGTGGCAGGAGAGAAGGGATAGGGTTTAGCTCGTCTAAATACTCAATAATGGCCAATGATTGGGTGAGAATGTGCCCATTTTCATCCAACGTAGGCACGAGCCCTTGGGGGTTGAGTGCACAGTATGCCGGTTGGTGTTGTTCTCCGCCTTGATTGATTAAATGCACGGTGAGGGTTTCATAGGTCACGTGTTTTAAATTTAACGCAATCCGAACCCGGTAACAGGATGACGAGCGATAGTAATCATAGAGTTTCATGATGCCACTACGCGTTGTTCTATTGCGCCAAAGATGCTGATGCCATCATCGTTTTTCATTTCAATTCGAATGGTGTCGCCAAAATGCATGAATGGGGTGGATGGTTTTCCATCAGCCAGTATTTCTAACATACGCTGTTCTGCAATGCACGATGAGCCTTGACTGCGGTCAATATTCGATACCGTGCCGGATCCGATGATAGTTCCGGCGCTTAAAACACGCGTTTTAGCAGCGTGTGCAATGAGTTCGGGGAAAGAAAACGTCATGTCGATTCCGGCATTGGGTTGGCCGAATAACTGGCCATTTAAATGGCTGTGCAGTCGCAAGTGCAGGCGCTTTCCATCCCAATGATGGCCTAGATCATCTGGAGTGACCGCAACCGGTGAGAAACTGCTGGATGGCTTCGATTGAAAAAACCCAAATCCTTTGGCTAGCTCATCCGGAATCAGGTTTCGTAATGAGACGTCGTTCACCAACATCAATAGACGAATATGTTTTTCGGCTTCAAACGGCGTGGTGCCCATATCCACATCATCGGTGATAATGGCGACTTCCGCTTCAAAATCAATCCCAAAGGCTTCATCCGTTACTTTAATTGGATCGCGCGGCCCCAAAAAGCTATCCGATCCGCCTTGGTACATAAGCGGATCGGTCCAAAAATTATCGGGCATAACGGCTCCGCGTGCTTTACGAACCAATTCCACGTGATTCACATAGGCACTGCCATCGGCCCACTGATAGGCTCGCGGAAGAGGGGACGCCATGTCGGCTGGGTTGAATGAAAAGGCATCTGTCCGCAGGTCGGCATTTAATTGGCGGTATATTTCAAACAGTTTTGGTGAGCATGCATCCCAATGCTCGAGCGCATATTGCAGCGTTGGAGCAATGTCAGGCACTTTGATGGCGGACGATAACGATCGATTGACTACACACAGTTGGCCATCACGTGATTGAGAGGATTTGAGGCTGGCTAGTTTCATGATGCGTTTTCCTTCAATGTGCCGCGTTTGATTTGATCGCGCTCAATGGCTTCGAAGAGGGCTTGAAAATTGCCTTCACCGAACCCTTGGTTGCCCTTGCGTTGTATGATTTCAAAAAAAACAGGGCCAAATGTATTCTCGGTAAACAGTTGCAATAACAAGCCCCGTTTAGGATCTTTCTCGCCGTCAATTAAAATACGTTCTTTCTTGAGCGCATCCAGGGATTCTTGATGCCAGGGAACACGCTGACCAATCGCCTCATAATAGGTGTCTGGCACGTCTAGAAAACGTATTCCATTCCGCCGGAGCGTATTGATTGTTTCATAAATATTGTCCGTGCTGAGTGCGATGTGTTGTATGCCTTCGCCGTGGTATTCATGCAAAAATTCTTCAATTTGTGAATGGTCATCTTTGGATTCATTTAATGGAATTTTTATTTTACCGCATGGACTAGCCAACGCTCGGCTAATCAAACCGGTTAATTGCCCCACAATATTAAAAAACCGAATTTCTTTGAAATTAAAAATGGATTCATAAAAATGTGCCCATTTGTCCATGTTTCCGCGGTACACGTTATGCGTTAGGTGGTCGATGTGCAGTAATCCAGGCGTGCTAATCGGCGTGTTGTCGCAGGTTTGTGGTTTCATCTGTCCTGCAAACGGTTGATGGGTGGCATCGACAAAATAAATCACACTGCCACCAATGGCTTGAATGGCGTGCAACCCATGGTGGGCATGAGAGGCGTCGTGAAATGGGATGGCGCCTTGGTTAATGGCATGCGCATAAGCCTGTTCGGTATTGTTGACGTTAAACCCCATGGCACATGCGCCAGGCCCGTGGACTTCTGCATGGGTTTGTGTTTGATTGTTTTGTGCGGCATTGACGATAAACTGAATGTTGCCTTGTTGAAAAAGAGTAATGTCTTCAGATTGGTGTGTGGATTGATGCTGAAAGCCCATGTCGATGAACTGTTGTTGTAAGCGTTGTTTATCCGGGCCTGAAAATTCAAGAAAAGCGAACCCATTTAGGCCGCAAGGATTGCCTAATATTTGTTTATTCATGAATACGTTCCTTGTTAGGTTTAAGCAAGCTGTACCAAAAACAACCCATCATCTATCGGCAATAAGCTCGTGTGTACTCTTTCGTCCTGTTTTATCAATGCATTGAGTTTACGAATCTCCCGTGTTTGGGCATTCGTCACGTTTTCATCAATAACCGCGCCACCCCAAAATACATTGTCTATGGCAATGAGCCCACGAGGCGTAATCAATTGCAATGCACGTTCATAATAATGCACGTAATTGGTTTTGTCAGCGTCAATAAATATAAAATCAAAGGATTGCGCACGTCCATTTTGTAACAGTTGATCGAGTGTTGCAAGGGCCGGCCCTAAACGCAGTTCAATTTTTTTATCAAGACCTGCTTCTCGCCAGAAAGGGTGGGCCTTGTCGGTCCATTCGCGGCTAAAATCACACGTGATCAAATGCCCATCATCTGGTAGTGCTAAGGCCATGGCCAGCGCACTATAGCCCGTGAACGTACCTATTTCCAAGATGCTTTTAGCGCCCATCAAACGTATTAGCAGTTGTAAGAATTGGCCTTGTTCTGGTGATATTTGCATGATGCCGAGCGGTAGCTTGGCCGTGTCCTCGCGCAAACGGGTTAATACAGGGTGTTCGCGCAAGGAAATATCCAACATGTAATCATGCAGTGCGGGGGTCAAATGGGTGTGCCGCATGCCCATCTTTAAGCCAATATTTCTTGTGCCATGGTATCGGCAATGTCACTGCTGGGGCGATTTTCAATGCGAGATCGTTCAAAAATAGCGAGCAATACCGTTTGAATGCCATCAATTTGTTCATTGGTGACCGACACTGGGGAAACAAAATATTTGCTGGCTGCAAAGATAACGCCACCTGCGTTGATCACATAATCTGGAGCATACAAGATGCCTTGGTCATGCAGCCGTTGCCCGTGATATGTGTGGGCCAGTTGGTTATTGGCGGCACCCGCAATAATTGTGGTTTGCAATTGAGGGATGGTGATGTCATTCATGATGGCACCTAACGCATTCGGTGAAAACACGTCGCAGGGCACCTTGTGGATATCAGCCGTTGAGACAGCCGTAGCACCCAATTCACGCACAGCCAGGTCTACCATGGCAGGGTTGATATCTGCTACTGTCAATTGTACGCCGAGCTCTTGTAGATGACAGGCGACATGATATCCTACATGGCCTAGCCCTTGGATGGCAATATGCAATCCGCGCATTCTTTCTTTGCCTAATTTAAATTGAACTGCGGCTTGAATACCCCGCAATACACCCCTGGCTGTGGAGGGAGATGGGTCACCACTGTAGCGGGATAGGCTCGCAACGTATGGCGTGTGCTCTGCAATAATATCCATGTCGCTGAGTTGTGTGCCGCTGTCGAGGGCCGTGATATAACGCCCACCCAATTCCTGGACAAATTGGCCAAAACAATGCATGTAAGCCGTGCGATCATGGGGGTGTCGAGGCTTAATGATCACCGATTTACCGCCACCTAAAGGCAAGTTGGCCAAGGCGGATTTATAACTCATGCCGCGTGCCAGCCGCATGGCATCATCAATGGCTGCTGCAGTATTCGGATATTCAATATAGCGACAACCGCCGAGCGCTGGACCCAATTTGGTATTGTGTATAGCAATGATGGCTTTCATGCCGGTTTGAGGATCCACCTTGAAATGCAGATCTCCAAACCCATGCCGCAGCGCGTAATCCATAAAATCATCGGAGTTTGTAGTCGGTGCAGTGGTCAATTCTAGTGTTTCTGCAGACATCATGAGGGTTACTCCTTTTGTTTCAGTTAATCATTCCGGTGATCTGCGGCCAGGTATGTATACATGGTCGGCACCACAAATAAAGTGAAGCACGTTCCCATCAGCAACCCTGCCGAAATCACAAGTCCTATATCAAAGCGGCTCACGGCACCAGCACCCGATGCGATGAGCAATGGAAACACGCCAAAAACCATGGCGGCGGTTGTCATTAAAATCGGTCGCAATCGAATGGCGGCGGCCTCTTCTACCGCGGCGCGTCGGTCGAGTTTCTTTTGGCGTTGCAGTTGATTGGCGAAGTCGACAATCAATATACCATGTTTTGAAATCAAGCCTATCAGGGTAATCAATCCCACTTGTGTATAGATGTTAATGCTGGCCGCTCCTAAGTTCAGTGGAATCAATGCACCGCAAATCGACATGGGCACGCTAATCAGGATGATCAATGGATCGCGGAAACTTTCATATTGTGCAGCAAGCACTAGGAAAATGACAATGATCGCCAAAAAGAACGCCAGTATCAGGGCATTCCCTTCCTGCATGAATTGCCGAGATTGACCTGAGTAATCACGGTCAAACCCTTTAGGCAATACATCATTGGCCGCTTCTTGTAAAAAAGAAATGCCTTGTCCTAATGTTGTTCCTGGCATCATCACGCCTTGGATCGTGGCGGAATTTAATTGCTGAAAATGCGCCAAGGCGTTGGGTTTTGTTTTGCTGACCGGAGTCACGATAGTCGATAAGGGCACCATATGGCCAGAGCTGGAGCGCAAATAAATTTGGCCCAATTGTTGTGGTGTAAGCCTAAACTTGCGATCCAACTGAGGAATCACTTGATAGCTTCGTCCTTGAAGTTCAAAAAAATTCACGTAACCACCTGATAACGCGCTGCTCAAACTGCGACCAATGTCTTGCATGTTTAATCCAAGGTTGGAGGCTTTGGAGCGGTTGATTTGTAACTCCACTTCAGGTTGCGTGAATTTCAAACTGTTATCCAGGTAAATAAACATCCCGCTTTTTTTTGCGCGCTCAATGAGTTGGTTGGAAACATCCAATAAACTGATGTAATCGTTCGTGGTCTTGATGACGAATTGAATCGGCGTACCACTCCCACCACCGGGCAGTGAAGGCGGAATAACCGCAAATGATTTCAGCCCCGGCACGTTGTTTAATTTTTCTTGCAGGGGTTTTTTCATGCCAAATTGGGATTTTGAGCGTTTATCCCAAGGTTTTAACACAATGCCAGAGTTTACAGTGCTCGCATTAATGGTAAAATAGTGCTCTGTTTCAGGAAAACTTTGGTAAATTTTCTCAAAGGGTTTGGTAAAGGCTTCAATGTAATTCAGGGTGGCATATTGAGGGGCGGCACTGACTACAAAAAAGAAGCCTTGGTCTTCCTCAGGCGCCGTTTCTTTTGGGGTATGATTGTATAAATAGGGCAGTATCAGCAAGACCACGGCGGCAAAAACCAGCATGATGGCTCGCGTATTCAGCAATTCATGCAAGAGACCTTGGTAGCCTGTTTTCAACCCATAAAAAAAGGCGTCAAGCCGTTTCACAAAGGCACCACTGGTGTTCTCTGATGTTAAGATTTTTGAACACATCATGGGCGACAACGTGAGCGCGACGATGCCGGAAATGATCACAGAACAGGCCAATGTGAATGCAAATTCTTTGAATAGCGCGCCGGTCAAGCCTTCCATGAAGCCAATGGGTGCGTATACTGCGGCCAGGGTAATCGTCATCGCAATAATGGGCGTGGCGATTTCGCGAGCGCCAATGAGGGCGGCATCAAAAGGCGTTTCTCCCTGTTCGATGTGTCGATGTATGTTTTCTAAAACGACAATGGCATCGTCTACCACTAATCCGATGGCTAGTACAAAGGCTAGTAACGTCAGCAAATTAATGGAATAGCCTAAAAATAGCATCAATGTGCAAACGCCAATGAGTGACAAGGGAATGGTGACGATGGGCACCAATACTGAACGAATCGATCCTAAAAATAGGAAAATGACCGCGATGACAATCAGTGCGGCTTCCGCAATCGTTGCGGTTACTTCCATAATGGAGGCGCGGATATAGTCTGTCGCATCATAAACAATTGTTCCGGTCAACGCCGGTGGAAATTGCTGTTGAATGGACGGAAATAGCTTTCGCGCATCACTAATCACAGTGAGTGGGTTGGCCAGTGGCGTTGGGGTGATGGCCATGAATACGGCTTTTTTACCATCAAAAGTCACGCTGGAGTTATAACTTTCTGATCCTAACTCAACGCGTCCCACATCACGCAAACGGACGATAGCGTTGTCGTTGGTACGCACAATCAAGCGGCTGAATTCCTCGGCATTGGTGAGGTTGGTTTGAGCCCGAACGTTAATCGCGACATACTCGCCTTTCGTGTTGCCTGCGGCGGTTAAATAATTATTTTGGGCTAGCACGGTATGAACGTCTGCTGGCGTAACATGCAGTGCACTCATCCGAAT
>CAMAYA010000062.1 GCA_945862275.1 Legionella genomosp. 1
AAAATCAGTGCAAATAGACCCTTGGTGTGTTACGAACAAACCGGGTTTGTTGGTCTCCAGCACAGAGAATTCATCAAAATGAGGCGAGTCTTTTATTTCCGCATAGCGCTCGGTGAATGTTGTCTTGATGGTGTTCATCTCGTCTAAAGCCAAGGGTTTTGTCAGCTGAAAGGTATATTGATGCGCGTTCACACCATCAAGCAATGTATCTTCAATACTTAGCCCTTGCTGAAGTGCCCTCATCACCCTAGCGGCTAGTTGAGCACTTAAATCAGCTGATTCATCAAGGGCGCGTCCAAAGTTGGCTGCACTTATCTCATGTGAAGCACAATAAATATTGGCAGTGCCTAAGAAAAACTGGGTTACAACCGACAATTCCTCGGCGGTTTTGGCGGTATAAAAAGGCGATTGTGTGACCGTGTCAAACATATTGGGGGCGCAATACCCCAACAGCGCGTCAATGTATTCAGCCGGTGTTGTTGTGTCATCAAATCCCATATCATGGTTAATAAACGCCTTGGTAACCGGCTCCCCTGCATTGGTTTGAGTAAAATCAACATCTACACCGAGCTGTTCATTTGTTTTTTGGCGTAGAACTTGCTTCATTCCTTCAAAATCGTTATCTTGAGCCGCAGTTGATGCAAGCACCGCGGTGATGAGGCGAGCGCGCGCATCTTGTGGTACGAGGGTCAGTGTTTTATACGTATTATGCAGCGTTTGGTAGAGTATGGAACTTGGATTGCCACTGTTATCGTTTTTGCGATTTAAACTAAACACGGGGTTGATTGACCTGAGATGCACATCCTGAACTGTCGGCCTTAAATGCATGCTATACAGATTGGACTGTTCTTCCTGCATCACTGTTGTCAGGGACGCAGGGTAGGTAGGATATTCTCCATTTAATGCGTTTAATTCAGGATTGTTTTGCACTGCTGTAATGGCCACGATGTAATCATTAATTTGTTCCAATCGTTCTTCTTTAGCCTGCTTTAATGGGGAGTCCCCCGAAAGCAGGCTTAAATCAACGTCCAGTGCCTGTTGATAATGGATTAGCTCATTCAGCGCCGTGATTTGTTTCGGGTTACTGCTTTTACCAAAAAATTCTTGTGAAGATGACACGCCTTTACAGGTATTATCTAAACCAATCCCTGTACCACTCACAACAGGCAGCAATAAATGAACTTGATTAGTCAAGGGATTGATGTAGATATACCTAGGCGCTGTGGGTTCGGTTAATGGAATCAGCACGATCTGCCTCTTGTTCAAATGGTGTCGTTGTTTATTATAGACCATCTTTCCAGACAAAAGCCTTCGTTCTTGCGGCCCTGCTTGAGCAAGGAGCCGATATCCTTATCCGAAATAATGAAGGCATGAATGCACTCGATATTGTCATTGCTAAGCACCATACTGAATTAATCAGCCCTCTGCTCCAAAAGGCATTGGCATTAGCCTTAACGGAGCAAAATGAACTATGGAAGCAGAAGAACAACCGGTATCACCACTACCCTATTTACATGGCTTACTGGTTTCCGCACGCGATATAGGCTCACAACCGCTCAAAAATAGTCCGTGTATTAAACCCAAACAACCGCTCATGCATGCGATAGGCGTATTCATCCGTCATGTTTGCAATGTAATCACACACCACGCGACGTGCCGCAGACTCACCCTCCGAGTCACGAAACAACACCCTGTTTTTATTGTCCAACAAGCTGCCCGGATTGGAACTGATGGCCTCAAATAAACGCTGCACCACCGTTTGCCCACCGTATTCAAATGTGCGGGCTTCTTGAGAGTCAATCACGTAGCGATACACGCATTGCATCAAGTGATCCAATAACGCCATGGCTTCAGGCAATAATACCAGGTTGTACTTTAGTAAACGGTGCTCAAAATCCTCATTCATCACCTGGACTGTCGTCGCTGTGATAAAATAATTGACCATCTCACCGATCGCCTGTTTTCGAAAATGCAACACAGGATCGAATAATAAATCCAACAGTTGATCTTGATTTGGAGCCAATGACGTGACGGACAATAACTGTCTAAATGCTGGCGTATCCAAATGCGAGCGCTGAATCAAACGCAAATGAATGGCATCCTCTAGATCATGAACGCCATAGGCAATGTCATCAGCAATGTCCATGATGGAGCAATCAAATGTATGGTAGGCCGATTTTCCGTGTGTGCGTACCGTAGGTGAAATGGCCAGCGTTTGAAAAAGGGCATGGTCCGCCTCACTAAACGCCGACAGCAACCAATCGATTTCAGGCTGCTCACAATCAAAATAGCCCTTGGGCGGCAACCAATCGTTGATGCGAATGGTGCGATTAAACGATTCTTGCACCACCGGCAATTGAGTGGCCACCACTTGAGAAAGGGGCACTGGATATTTAAGCACGCCCAGCAATGCACGGCGTGTTAAATCCAAGCCAAAGGCGCCATAACTGGTCTCTACTTTGGTGAGTAGGCGCAACGTTTGTGCATTGCCCTCAAACCCACCCTGCTCACGCATCATGTAATTCAATGCGACTTCACCCCCATGCCCAAAGGGCGGGTGACCAATATCATGCAGTAGGCAAATCACGCTCATGAGATCTTCATTGGGCAACAAACCAGAGAGTGCATGCTGGGCGTGGGTTAACGTAAAATGGCGCGCGATACTGCAACCAATGGAGGCCACTTCTAGCGAATGGGTTAAACGTGTCCGATGAAAATCACCCTCATCCGTGCCTAATATCTGGGTTTTGCGTTGCAAACGCCGAAATGCCGGGCAATGGATCACACGCGTGCGATCGCGTTCATACGGATCACGATGATCTTGGCTGCCCCGTTGATGCGTTTGGCCTGAGCGGCGTTCAGTCCACATGCCATTCCTTCGTCATATTAAAGGGATACTCTATGACATCATGGGAATTGAAACAAGGTGTTGGTCATGATTAAAAAACACGTGCAAAACATGCCCACCAAGGATATGATTGCCTGCTGTTTTAAAAGAGACCAACCCTGGGCATGAATGGGATAGAAACCACTAGACCCATGGCGGTGACAGGTCCCGTTACGACGGGAATGATCAGAGCATCGGATCCCCTAAAGTTTATTCCAAATGTGCAGATATATGATTCAAAGGGTATTGCACATCCATAATAATAAAAGGGGCCGTCTCATGCGAACCACTATTCAAGTTATAAGCGTGTCTTTATGTGTCCTGAACCTATCATCCTGCATGCTCAACGAGCAAAGTAGTTCGGGCAACTATGTGCCCTATGGGTATCAAAATTCAGACCTTTATCCCGAAGGCTATGAGAATGTGAGCACATACCAAGAACCCGTCTTCAAACAAACCAATGTCGTGGTGCCTGAGAGCTATCATGTTGGGGCCTACCATTCTCCCACGCCACCAAGAGACATGGATAAAAATTGGGTGCAAACTCAAAACCCACAAGGCTATACCATTGAAATTGCCAATGACGAAAAAGCCGCTCATGTGGCGGGTGCCTTGCAAAAAGCGCCTAAAAGTGAACGCATGGCAGAAGTAAAATATCAAAATAAGGGCAAAGCCTATTACAAAGGCCTGTATGGCAGCTATGACAGCCAAGAAGCCGCTCAACAAGCGTTAAGCGCGCTCCCTGATGAATTAAAACAAGAGGCTGGGATTAAAACATGGGGAAGCGTGCAAAATAACCTCAGTGAATAGTAGTTACTAGCATCCATTTCACCACACCTGGCGTTTTCGTGTGTTCAATATTCAATTGTTTGATAGAGCAGGCGTATTTTTGGGTCATATCGTGTAACCAGATCATCACCGCGGTATAGGGCACCGCATCAAACGACAATTGAATATCGCCCCCCCCTGTTTGCTCTAACTGATATGGCATTTGATGAAACGAGGTTGCTTTTAGCTGGTGCGCAAAAACAGTCAGCAAGGCACTGGTGTTCACCTGTTTACGCGCATGAGTGGATTTCTGTTGTTGTAACGCCTGTTGCATCCAAACCAACGTTTCTTGCTTTTCAATCCGTTCATGCCATTTATCTTGGACGGCACCGATTAAGGGAGCATAAATCAGCGCATACAGCAAAAACAAACCACAGCATACCCCGCCAATGCCCAGCATCCAACGCTCTCGTTCGTTGAAACGACTCCAATCTATCTTCACAATCGTAACTCCAAGGTAGCATGCACGCGGTCCTCATGTGAAACAGCTTGTGCCTGTGTGACCTGAAGATGGGCCTGCTGTAAACGGTGTTGCAAGGCCTCTAAGGCTGCAAAGTCCCCACTGTTCAATGTTACCGATAACGTTTTATCCTGATAATGCAATTGTTCAATCGTCACTTGATTGTTGTTTACCGCGCTCGCCAAAGCATCCAATAAAGGCCATAATGCCGTATCCTGACTGGCGTTCGCCGTTTTAATCAACTGCGTCACCCGAAATTTCGGGCTAATCATCTGTTTGGCATCCGGGAAAAACCGGTGATAAATCACGGTTGTTTTTTGATCAAGCGCGCTGTTATCGCCATTTAAGCGATGCAACATCAACGCATTGATAACCAAAACACTCAAAAACCACACGCCAGCCAACACAAGGCTCGCTTGATACCAACGGGTATTTGAGGTTTTGCTGTGCGTGTGCTGGCATTCTCCTTGACACAAATTAAACGCGGGCGCTTTCCAAATCCGAGCGGCGACCCATGGATAAAAAGATCCCTCCAGTCGGGAAAATGATGCATCATTCAGTGCGGGCGCACTGTCATGAAAGACAAAAATTGGTAAGTCGTTCGATCGATTCGCCAAATATAACGTCGAGGGCTCGGCACTTAACGCACCTTGAAAGAGCACCTCCCGAATCAATAAACTGGTTTCACTAACACAACCCTCATTCGGCTGCAAAGCGAACCAGTCCAATGTGATGCAATCAAAATCAATCGTAAGCGTATCCAGGCGTGTCATTAAACCCAGCAGATACTGCTGGTCGACAACGGCAACCAAATATTGGTTGTTTAAATAATATTGCCGTTCAAATGCGATGTGCACGGTTGTAACCGATTGTGCCACTTGTTCTTCCAATGCATATGGAATGGCCGCTCGCGCTTTTCTATCGTTAAGCCAAGACAATTCAACCGGGAGCAAACTAGCCAGGGCGGTTGGAAGCACCACGACTGTGCGTGCATTCAGTTGTAACGCCTTTAATGCGTCTAACGAGCGCCGCTCCAAAGGGGCATCCAACTGACCCTGCTCGTCAAGACGCAGCGTCAAAAAGTGGTCTTCAATGCCATTTTGAGTGAATAAAAAACAAGTCGCCACCCTGAGATCCCTTATGCATGCCCGTAGGTTGCTTGTTGCATAGCGACCCGTTGCTGACGTAACTGCTGCGCCAATAAATAAACCACCAACGCGTATTGTGGGCTCGTATTGTAACGCGTAATGACATAAAAATTAGGGTATGCAAGCCAGTATTCCGAACCTTCTGGCGTTAACAGCTCAATCACACCCGCGTTTTTCGGTTGATTCGCTAATACTTTATTCGGTCTTACCCCCGTTTTCCGCAGGTGATTCACGGAGTAATTAGGAAATTTACTGTTGGTCTCTAGATGACGATAGCGGGCTCCACGTACAATGGCGGGCTGCGCCACTGCATCGTTCATTTTCCAGCCATGTTGATGAAAATAATTCGCCACACTGCTAATAACATCCCGGTCTTCATTGATTAAATCGACCTTGCCACTGCCTGTAAAATTGACCGCATAAAACCGATAACTGCTGGGCATGAATTGTGGTTTACCGATTGCACCCGCATAAGAGCCCATGTATTGCGTAGCCGGCACATTTTGCTCACGGCACAGCAACAAATATTCCCTCAATTCTTTGGTAAAAAATTCAGACCGCTTGGGATAATCAAACGCCAAGGTGGTCAACGCATCCAAAACCCGGTAATTGCCTTGATTTTTGCCATACAGCGTTTCAACACCAATGATGGACACAATCACACTGGCGGGCACATTAAATTGTTTTTCAGCCTGCGCCAATGCGGCTTGATTGGCCTTCCAAAATTCAAGCCCAGCTTGAACACGCTGTGGTGTTAGAAATAAATCCCGGTATATATCCCATGTTTTTTTTTCATAGGGCCGCTCCATGGATTCTATGATTTTCGGCTGAAATACAGCCTGATTTAAAAGCACAGTCAATTGTTTTTTATCAAAATGATGATGGGCCACCATGTCATTCATGAACGCTTGCACATCCGCGCGCTGCACCAATGCTGAATCAGCATAGACATGACTCAACGGGAACAACACCAGCAGGGCGAGGCATATTTTAAATAATTTGCTCATTAAATCTCCTTTAAGATCACAACGAACATGATTTGAAAATAAGACTATATCACAATATGGTCATGAGAATCTCTAGCATAAGCTCTTTATAGACAGCCTAAATTAGGTTAAACTACCGCATTTTACTGCTAGGCAAATCAATTGAGCGACCTGACGCGCATTCGAAACTTTTCTATTATTGCCCATATCGATCATGGGAAGTCGACCTTGGCTGACCGATTTATTCAACAATGCGGTGGCTTGTCTGCTCGTGAAATGGGGGCCCAAGTTCTTGACTCCATGGATATTGAACGTGAACGAGGCATTACAATCAAGGCACAAAGTGTTTCTTTGAATTATACCGCCCTCGACGGCATAACGTATTTGTTAAACTTTATTGATACGCCGGGAAATGTGGATTTCAGCTAGGAAGTCTCTCGCTCGCTTGCTGCGTGTGAAGGCGCCATATTAGTCGTTGATGCGGCGCAAGGGGTTGAAGCACAAACCGTGGCCGTATGCTACACAGCCATTGACCAAGGGCTTTATGTCTTGCCTGTTTTGAACAAAATTGACTTGCCACAGGCCGAACCCGAACGCGTGATCACGGAAATCGAAGACATTATTGGTCTTGATGCACACGATTCCATTCGAGTCAGTGCCAAAAGCGGATTGGGCGTGGATGACGTTTTGGAAGCCCTGGTTCAACGCATTCCCCCACCCCAAGGCGACCGTGACGCCCCCTTGCAGGCGCTGATCATTGACTCTTGGTTTGATAGTTATTTAGGCGTGGTCTCCTTGGTTCGTATCGTC
>CAMAYA010000063.1 GCA_945862275.1 Legionella genomosp. 1
CCAATGCGCCAGCCACCATAACAATAGGCATGATCGCCAGTCCATCTAGGCCATCTGTTAAATTAACGGCATTGCTACTGCCCACGATTACAAAATAAGCCAAAATAGGAAACAACGGACCTAAGCTAAACAAACAGGTTTTACAAAAAGGAATGGTTAACTGCGTGTGAATCGGCATACTCGAAGAAGAATAAAGATACAGCACTGCCACGCATGCTATCACCGACTGCCAAAAATATTTCCAACGCCCTGGCAATCCTCGGCTATTTTTCAAAACCAGTTTACGGTAGTCGTCAACCCACCCAACCAAACCAAAACTGATGGTCACCAAAAGTACCAGCCATAAATTCGCCTGATGTAAATCCCCCCAGAGCAAACAGCTAACGGTGATAGCCAATATAATTAACACGCCACCCATCGTTGGCGTGCCGGCTTTGAGTAAATGGCTTTTAGGACCATCATCGCGAACCATTTGCCCGATTTGCAAACGGCTCAGCCACCGAATGGTCAGGGGGCCACAAAAGAAACCCACCATTAATGCGGTCAGCGCGGCCAATATGGAGCGGAAAGTCAGGTATTGAAACACACGCAAAGCATGATGTTGGCCTTGTAATAACTGCGTTATCCAATAGAGCATGGCATATCCACCTTAATGAGTTTTTTTAAAATGGGCGCAGCATACCATAATTATATTAATTCTTTCACTATCTTTTCCATGGCACTCGACCGCGATCCTTTCACCAAAATAGTGGTATTCGCATCCAATTTACCCCGTAGATCATCCACTAACATGGCTTGACTCTCATAATGTTGGGCGCCCACACCAAACGCACGCGCAGCCGTTGCGCTATGCGTGCCACACGTCATGAGTCTGTCGATTCCTCTTGACCGCGCGTACAAGCCGACTTCATGGTGATGTTGTTCGCTCCAACGACCCAGCTCTCCCATGTCCCCAAATACAAACACCCGCACGCCAGGGCGCGCTGCCAATACATCGATCCCCATCAATACTGAACGTAAATTAGCATTGTAGGTGTCATCAATAATGCAAGCGTGCTCCTTCCCCTTGAGAAACGTCATGCGCCCCGCGACACCTAAAAACCGGGGCAACCCCTCTTGAATAGCGGAAAAGCCTATCCCCAGGGCGTACGTACACGCGGCCGCGGCCAATGCATTGCTCACGTTATGCATCCCGGGAACGGTTAACTGAATCAACCCTTCACCAACCGGCGTCACCAAAATAAATTGAGCGCAACCTTGTGCATTCAATACCACATCACGCGCATAAATGGTGGTGGGTTTCATCACGGAAAACCGAATCGTTTTTTTATCCGCCAACAACGGATCCCAAAAATGCGCATAAGCATCGTCATCATTGATGACGGCCGTGCCTTCATGCGTCAGTCCTTCATAAATCTCGCCTTTTGCGCATGCAATACCATCCATTGAGCCAAATCCATCGATGTGTGCTGGCGCAATATTATTGATTAACGCCACCTGTGGCTGAACCACTTCAACCGTATGTGCAATTTCACCCAAATGATTCGCGCCCAATTCAAACACGGCATAACGATGCTCAGGTTGGAGTTGCAACACGCAGAGCGGAACGCCTATGTGGTTATTCAAATTGCCTGGTGTAGAAAAAGACGGATACGGGAGAATAGAGGCTATCATCTCTTTAACAGTCGTTTTGCCATTGCTTCCAGTCAATGCAATGATGGCACAATCGAGTGAGCGACGATGGTGGGCGGCAAGGGTTGCCAAGGCCTGGGTCGTGTCTTGGACCACAAATTGTGGCGTTGAAATATCGACAACGGCCTTGCTGCAGATAATCGCCGATGCACCATTTTTCACAGCATCATGAATAAATTGATGGCCATCAAACCGTTCCCCTTGAATCGCAACAAACACTTGTCCTGGTAGAAGGCAACGGCTATCAATGCAAATGCCAGTCCATTCGGCAATGTGAGTACAGGGCGTATCAAACAGAGATGCCAGCTCAGATAACATCATGCCGTTTTACCTAATTCAAGGTCACACACATCTGCAATATTTAATAACCGATAATAGCGCCGCAAACTGGCATCTGAGAAGGGACGGCGCTGATCATCCAACAAATGGGCATCCAGGCCCTCACTAAGCTGACTCGCAGTATCCAGCATGATCTCAAAACGTTCGGCGTCAATCGTCGGATTGCCTGATGCCTGCATAAACAAACACAACCCTCGCACGCTGAATGCACCCATGTTTTGCAAATCAAACAACCCACTAGGGGTTGCCGCGGCTAAACTACACAATACCGGCCCTTGACCATTGGGGTACTGGTGACGATGAAAGAGCTGTCCTTCACCAAATCGCAATCCGGCGGAAAGCAAGGTCTGCAACAGCTCATAACCGGCCAATTGACGGTTTTCTTTTGTCAGCAATACCAACACGACAGGGGAGGAACCCTCTTGATCCAGCATCGACTTTGCAGGGGCTTCTGAAAGATGGGCTGGTGAAATAAGCGGGCGCGTGATGGGTTGCAACACTTGCGGCATCGCTGACAATACAGAAGGTGTATCCTGATCCACTCTACGCACGGCAATGATGTCATCGTATGTTTTTTGATCAACCGTACCCACGGATGGAACGATGGGTGGTACATAGGTATTTTTCCGTCTTTCTTTCATCATGCGACCAATTGCCACAACGACCCCAACCAACAACAAAATATTAAGGACTAAACTCCAATTTGCCTGCATCATTTACTCCTACTTAGCAAAGAAAGAACGCTTATTCTTAATTAGACTTTATTGTGCGGAATAATACCAGAAAAAAATCGAATCCTCTTATTATTGTTTTATTCACTGAATTCGATAGGATGCACTCAGAACCCACGTCAACTGGCGAAAACCGACGTGAATCAGGATAAACGATTTAGCAGCGATGAGTGGGTCAATCATCCCATTTTCAATCTGCTCAGCCAACAATATCTGTTGGCGACTAAACATCTGAAATCACTACTAGACACTCACAATACACCAGGCGCTGATGTGCATCCATTCAGATTTAAGCCATAACTGGTTTTGGCACATAGCCTTTCAATTGTTGTGCAAACTGGTGCAATACTTCAAGGCCTGACTCCTCGGCCTGTTTACACCATTGTTGCAAGGCTTCGATTAGCTCTTTTTGTGAGGTTGCCGTTTTCAACCAAACATTTTGCAACGATTGGCGATAACTATAAACAATTCTTAATTGTTCATACCGTTCCAACAAAGCCTTCAAATGAGAGCTAGCACCTGGCGACAATAAAATGTCCTGGCGGCGCAATAACACACCCGCACGCTGAAAGAGCCGTTTATCATCTTTGTTCTCAATCCCACTGCGCTTCACATTTTGTAAAATAGGACATACAACCCGTTTGTAATAATCTGACATCACTTGAAAACGATTGCCAATCACCGCTCTTACTGTATCCACATCAACGTGCCGTTTGCCTTCTTCGCGCGCCAATTGTGGGGGCAATTTTTTCACTTTAGCCAGCCCTAAAAAGGACAAGCATTGAATGTACATCCAACCGATGTCGAACTCCCACCATTTAACTGAGAATTTAGCAGAAGAAGCAAATGTATGATGATTATTATGCAGCTCTTCGCCGCCAATCCAAAAACCCCAAGGAATCAGATTGGTGGATGCATCATGGCACTCAAAATTACGGTACCCAAAATAATGACCGGCTCCATTGACAACGCCAGCAGCCCAAACAGGGATCCACATCATTTGAATGGCCCAGATTGAAATACCTGGAATACCAAACAAAATCAGGTTAATGATAAGCATCGCACGGATGCCTAAACCCGAACGGCGCGAATAAACGTTGCGTTCCATCCAGTCATCCGGCGTGCCATGAGAATATTTTTCAACCATCTCTTTGTCTTTAGCGGAGGCGCTGTATAACTCTTTGCCCTCCAGCAGCACTTTTTTAATCCCGAGCACAACAGGACTATGCGGATCGCCCTCAACGTCTGTAGTCGCATGATGCTTGCGGTGAATAGCTACCCATTCAGCCGTTACCATGCCTGTGGTCATCCAGAGCCAAAAACGGAAAAAATGACTAATCAAAGGGTGTAACGTCAGCGCACGGTGGGTCTGATGACGATGCAAATAAATCGTAACGGATGCAATCGTGATTTGCGTTAGCACAACCGTCGCAATCACATACCCCCAGAAAGATAAATTTAAAAGACCAAAAATCATGGCGTACTCCACATTGATGATGAACCCACACAAACAACACAATAGCGAAATCGTTGCAAGAAATCAATTAAATCCTCAGCTACGCCTCGCATCGCCCTAAAAAACGCTTTCTCACGCATATATTATACAACAAGACTCCTATAATACCACATTCTATCCCATTAGTCTTGCACCCAGAGCTAATGTAATGGATAATTCTTTATTATCCTCCTTCATCAGACGCGTATGAATCACTCCTTTTCACGTATGGCAAGACAAGTCCTCCAGGGCATTGGACCCTGTTTGTTGCTAGGTGTTGCCATTGCAGGCACCATTGGGCTTTTCATCCTTTTCTCTTATGTATTGTTATGGGGTATGCTCATCGGCACGATTCTGTGGGTGAGTGCGCTCATTCACCGCGCTATTTTTTCAAAACAGTCTCCCCATAAAAATCAACCAGGACGCGTGATTGACCATGAAAAAAACCGATAAAGCCAGCACATTACGCACCCTCTGGATTCTAGTCATGTCATTATTATATACGGCCAATACCTGCGTTGGTTCAATCATGAGAGGGTTCTTTGGAATCAGTAGCCGAAAATGGGTCGATGACGCACTCCAGCTCTGGTTAAAACGCGTACTAAAATTGGCACGCATCAAGGTGCATGTCTTCAATCCTTACAAGATAAAAACACAAACAGGCCAACCCACTATCATCATGTGTAATCACAGCAGCCTGTATGATATCCCGTTCAGCCTGGCGGCCTTTCCAAGCAATTCTCTTCGCATGCTGGCAAAAAAAGAAATGTCACGCATTCCTCTCATGGGCCGTGCCATGGTTGCAGCGGAATTCCCATTTATAGATCGAAAAAATAGGCATCAAGCAATTAAAGATCTAGCCTTTGTACGGAAACTACTGGAAGGCGGCATCGTGATGTGGATTGCTCCAGAAGGAACACGCTCGGAAGATGGCCATCTTGCACCCTTTAAGAAAGGCGCCTTTATTACCGCCATTCAGGCCAAAGCCACGATCATTCCCATTGGCATACGCGGTGCCAATGCTATTTTACCGGCACGCACGCATCAATTAAATCTCAACCAAACAGCAGAAGTGCATATCGGAAAACCCATTGATGCCTCGCCATTTACATTGGACAACAAAGAGGAATTGATTGAACAGGTTTTTCAATCGATCAAGCAGCTGGTTGAGGGTGGCGCGCCCTAAAAGCCAGCACGACCTCATCCGGGACAAATCCGGACACATCGCCCCCTAAGCCTGCAATTTCACGGACCAAAGTAGACGAGATGAACATGAAATTTTCAGATGGGGTTAAAAACATGGTTTCCACGTTTTTTGATAATTTACGGTTCATTCCGGCCAATTGAAATTCATATTCAAAGTCAGACACAGCACGTAACCCACGAAGAATAACGCTCGCGCCCAGCTCTTGCACCAAATGAATCAATAGATTATCAAATCCAACCACACTGATGCCCGGCAACGCCTTCACCGCATCTTGCACAAAGGCAATGCGCTCGGTTAATGAGAAAAATGGCCGTTTGGTGCTGTTACTGGCAACAGCCACCACGAGTTCTGGAAATAGTTTAGCCGCCCGGGTAATAATATCAACATGCCCATTTGTCACGGGATCAAATGTGCCTGGGTAGATGGCTTTGCAGTTCATTTGTTTATCGCACCAATTGAATGAGGGGTCAGTCTAGCGTATTGTAAAATGAAAAACCATTCACGGAGAAAATCATGAATCGTATCAAACGCATTGGCCTAGCCTCTATCTGCCTGCTAACCGCTTGCGCCGCACCGAAGCAGACAACGCTAGAATCACCGATAGAACCCACCCGTCAGACAGAAACGGCCCGCTCTGCATCCACGTTATCTTCCTGGGATATATCGGGTGCGATAGCGGCGAAAGGCCCTAAAAAAGCATGGACCGCTTCACTGAATTGGCATCAACAGGGTGCAAACCAATACCAAATCCGTTTGTTTGGCCCATTGGGTGGCGGTACCGTTCTTATTGAACAACACGGAACCCTTGTAACCTATCGCAACGGCCCGCAAACATTCTCATCAACCCATGCCGATGATTTATTACAGAAAAAAACCGGCGTCCGCCTGCCCGTCAAAAATTTGTATTATTGGGTGAGAGGCATCCCGGCACCGGGGGCTGTTCAATCAGAAGAACGGGATGCACAGCATCGCTTGATTGCACTACACCAAGCCGGTTTTAGCATTGATTACACCGCCTTTACGCAAACGGGCGGCATGAGTCTGCCGAGCAAAATTCGCTTGCAAGGGCATGATGTGTTGATTAAGTTGGTGATTAAACACTGGGAGGTTTAACCACTGGGCAATGGAATAGCTGTTGATAAAATAATGGATTGAAACGATGCATCAATGCCATGCCAGTCCACTACATCGACCTTATAAGGTAGTGATGATTCATCAAAGTCATGCTTTATATCAATCAAGATTGGAGAAGGAATGTCCGCTCCGGTATCAATGGCGATATCCAGATCCGAAAAAGGCTTTGGCATTTGATTGGCCCGAGAGCCAAATACCCACACGAGGGCAGGCGTTGGTAAATATTTTTTTAAGATGGCGTGTACAATATGCAAATGATTTTTATCTATCTTGATTGCATTGGTCATAACAAAGCAACATGCGATTCAAGCCCAGAAGCCAGATACAATGCTTCCTCCAAAAACAAAGGAATGATCAAACAAACATGCCCGGCCTTTTTTTCATTGTATGTGTGACTG
>CAMAYA010000064.1 GCA_945862275.1 Legionella genomosp. 1
TATTCAGCAATCAAGCCCGATACGCCAGCGTGCGCGACGGGATAATGCGATTTCAGTGTTGGTTGAACATCATTGGGTGCGTCTCATCCATCGTGATAATCAAACCATGATCGAGGTGAATCCCAATGTAGACTTGACGTAAGAGCCCCTATTAAGGGTTTGTTTTAGGCCAAATGATATCGACCAGTTCCTCTTCAAAACCAAAATACCGCATGTCCTTAATCCGTTGCGGATATAAAATACCATCAATATGATCGTACTCATGCTGTACAACTCGGGCATGAAAGCCTTCAGCCATGCGTGTGATCAATTGCCCATCTAAATCATGACCCCGGTATTGAATTTTTTTATAACGAGGGACAAGACCACGCAATCCGGGAACGCTCAGGCACCCTTCCCAGCCGTCAACCATGTCATCCGAAAGGATATCAATTACGGGGTTAATCAGCACCGTAAAGGGCACCGGATCTTCATCCGGATAACGTGCATTCGATTCAAACCCAAACATGATAATCCGCAGATTAACCCCGATTTGAGGGGCCGCAATACCCACACCACCTTTTTCCTGCATGGTATCGCGCATGTCACGAATGATGTTGCGCAGCCTTGCATCGGAAAAATCAGTCACAGCAAGGGAAGCGGTTGCTAATGGCGCATTCCCCATTTTAACAACGGATTGGATTGTCATTTTAAAAAACCTTCGCACTCATACTCACAAGCGCTGATGATATATCCAATCACCGTCACAAACAATTGGAAGGGTTACCCCCTGCTACATTGCGACAGAGTAAAAACCGGACTAAACGCAACTTCGGCGTGTGTTGATAAAACAATGGCTTACGTCATAATTGATTTATTTTCAAGCATCAATCGTGTAGCAAACACCGTGATACAATAATGATACGCAACGCTACTTTTTCAAGACTGCCTTTTATACCCAAAGGCGGCAATCCTCAATACTGGCCCGCGTTTCGGTCCGTTTTTTGGAGGCTGGTGAGGGCCACCTGTCTTTTACTGCCTAATTTAGCTAGCATGGAATCATATTCGCCACTCACAGGAGCTCTGATGCCCAAAGAAGGAAAAGCCAAGGTTTTAAATGAAGCTGAATTCAAGCGCTTGCTCATGGCGGCGCGTTCAGGCCAATTTGCACTTCGCAATGTAGCCCTGCTGTACTGCTCATTCGGATTAGGCTTGCGCGCCAAAGAGATGGCCACGCTCACCATCGCCGATGTGACCGATACGCATTACCGATTGCTCGATGAAATCTGCCTGACACGCGCCATGACCAAAGGTGAGAAGCAACGCCATGCCTATCTGACGCACAAGAAAGTCTGTGACGCATTGCAGGAATACATCGCAAGCCTCCAGTGCCCCGATCGTAAAAAACCGCTCTTCCAAACGCAACGCCGGGCACGATTTACCCCCAATGCGCTGCAAAAATGGTTTAAATACCTGTACGACAAGGCCGGCATTACCGGTGCGAGCTCGCATTCCGGCAGACGTACATTCATTACCCGATTGATTGAACAAGGAGGGGATATTAAGGCTGTTTCGCGTCTAGCGGGACACGCCAGCATCGTCACTACCGCGATCTATGTGGCCGATAATCCGGAGCGACTCAAGCGGCTAACCCATATGGCGGTCTTTTAATGGGGCGCGTGTAGATTATGTAGCATCTATGTAGCGACAGGCATGCTACGCATTAATTGGCTATAATATGCACATAATTCGATGGTGGGCCTTTATTTACGCCGGATGGTGTTATGGTATGATCAAGGCTCATCTGATGTAGCAATGTAGCGAGGCATGGCGGCAATCATCGTCAGCAGGCGTGACTGCTCCCAGTCTTTATAACTGAAAAATTCCATCACTAAATCGGCGCTTAAACCCATGCAAATATACCTAGCATCCAACAGTCCAAGGCGAAAAGAACTGCTCATGCAAATGGGCGTGACATTTAACCTGCTACGGGTGGATACACCGGAAATCATCAATGCAGACGAAACAGCAGAAGTGTATTCGCGACGGGTGACTGAAGAAAAACTGGACGCGGCATGGGACAAAATCATGCAGGACCGGTTATCCGTCATGCCCGTATTGTGTGCAGACACGGAGGTGGTACTGGATGGGAAAGTATTGGGTAAACCACGGGATTATCAAGCGGCGTATACCATGTTAAAAAGCTACTCTGGTCGTAGCCATCAAGTCATCACCAGTACTGGCATCACTTATTATGATTATCAAAAAATAGTGATGAATAAAACCACCGTCACCTTCGCACACCTGTCTGATGCCGACATCAGTCACTATCTAGCAACCGGCGATTACAAGGACAAAGCCGGCAGTTATGGCATTCAAAGCTATATTGGCCAATTTATTCGCAATATAGACGGTTGTTTCTATTCCGTGATGGGATTGCCTCTCAATACTGTTCGAGAGCTATTGCTTGATTTGAAACAACAGATCGATGTGATTCATGACCAATAGGCATCAAACATCATTTGCTCTGACAACGGGATACTCGACCTCAGCCATCCTTTCGCCTGTTGTGGTATTCAAGCCACTACGAATACTGTTCACGTGGATTTATCCGCATCTAACGAAAAAATGACGGATGACTGATGCTCATGGTGGTTCGCATCGGAAAATGGATAACAGGTTATCCCTTCTTATTTTTTCCATGGCAATTTTTAAACTTACCGATGCCGCCGCAAGGGCATCGGCTATTGCGGGTGATGACTTGTTTTTTGACCCCTGATACGGGTGATATTTGCGATCCATCCACGTAATACCAGTGGTCGTTATCATACACAAACGCACTGCGTTCATGTATTGATTTCAAATGCTGACCATCAACAAACGTCGCTATAAACTCAACAGATGCCGTCTCACGCTCTTGCAAAACATGGGTAACCTCAAGCTTAATCCAAGAGACCCGCTTAGACCATCGCAGCGCCTCGGCTTCATTAAACCCAATGGCCGCTTTGCCACGCATCGTCTTTTTAATATAATCCATATGGCCTTGCGTGTAGGCTGAAAAACGCGAGCGCATCAGTGCTTCTGCTGTGGACGGTGTTTTTTCATCGGCAAGATATGGCTGGCAACAAACAAGGTATTCTAATTGAGAACCACATGGACAGTCGGTCATGATTACCCTTGATAATGACAGTTTATAGCCTACACGCTTTGGAACCGCCCAGGCATTGTATATAATAGTGCACCGAAAGAAAATGAGGACTTAATCATGACCATATCCTACGATGAATTTGAAAAGGTTGATTTTCGTTCCGGTACCATTGTGAAGGTAGAGCCCTTTGCACGAGCCAAAAAACCGGCATATAAAGTGTGGGTGGATTTTGGCGAAGTACTGGGCGTACTGCAAACATCTGCGCAGATAACCGTGCATTACCAACCAGAGTCGCTTGTTGGCAGATCGGTTGTGGGCTGCGTGAATCTAGGGGAAAAAAACATTGCCGGGTTTACATCGCAATTTTTACTGGTTGGCTTTGCAGATGACAATGGAGCTATCTGCTTGATTTCTGTGGATCCAGAAGTAGCCAATGGTAGAAAGTTGCATTAATAATGCGGCCATCATTCTGAAACGGTGAAGCAACTATTGGAGAGCCGTATGAAGACGTTTGCGCCATGCTGAAAATTACCAACACCATCTTCATTCCAATATCAGAGATTGAATTGGTACCTATTCGTGCACAGGGCGCCGGTGGACAGCATGTTAACAAGGTCTCTACTGCGATTCACCTCCGATTTAATATCATTCAGTCCAGCTTGCCCACTGAGTACAAAATAAAGCTGCTGGAATTGAATGACTACAGGATCAGCACGGATGGCATCATTGTTATCAAAGCACAGCAGTATAGGAGTCAGGAACAAAATAGAGCTGACGCCTTGCAACGCTTAGCCATACTGATTAAAAAAGCAGGGTTCACGCCTAAAAAAAGGAGGCAAACCAAACCATCCAAGCAATCGAACAGGAAAAGGCTGGACAATAAAAAAATGCGGGGGGATTTAAAAAAACGTCGTAATGCACCCTATTGATGTTTAAAGTGGCATAATGATGGCCTCATTTACCTCACCCCTATGCCATCATGCCAGAACTCCCTGAAGTTGAAACCATCATGCGCGGCTTAAAGCCCCACGTTGAGCATGCTATGATTCAAGATGTCGTGGTTCGCCATCATCAACTGCGCTGGCCGATACCTCCCACTTTGCAGACGCACTTGAGCCAAAGGCGGATGGGTCAATTGTCACGCCGTGGTAAATATTTATTGATGCCTACAGACACGGGCACCCTCATCATCCATTTAGGCATGTCTGGCAGCTTGCGAATCGTCACTAGCGCAACACGCCTGAATCGCCACGATCATGTCGATATTATTTTTTCCGAGGATAAAATCCTGCGCTATACCGATCCACGTCGTTTTGGCGCCCTGCTATGGACGACTGACAACGCCTACGACCATGCATTACTCAAATCACTCGGCGTAGAACCGCTGGATGCAGACTTTACTGGCTCTTACCTGATGCAGCGGGCCCATTCTCGTCGCGTCCCCATCAAATCATTCATCATGAATAGTAAAATAGTGGTTGGCATTGGTAATATTTATGCGGCGGAAGCACTGTTTCTAGCGGGCATTCATCCGATGACACCCGCAGGCTCATTAACGCCCAGCCAATGCCAGAAATTGGTCGACGCCATTCAGCAGATATTGCAGTCAGCCATCAAACAAGGCGGCACAACCATCAAAGACTTTATCAATAGCGATGGGAAGCCTGGCTATTTTACCCAACAACTCGCCGTTTATGGCCGGTCAGGATTGCCTTGTTTGCAGTGTAAGAGCCCATTGCAATCGTTTAAGTTGGGCGCTCGCAGCACGGTATTTTGTGCCACCTGTCAGCCGGTTCAATCATCCTGAATTTATTTCCAAACGCCCGGATAATCCAGATAAAAAATGTTATATTCAGTCAAATGGTTGACTGAGAGGGTTAATATGAACATTCTTCTTGCCGGTGCCTCTGGATTCGTTGGACAGGAACTCGTCCGCGCTTTAAAACCCAATCATCGTGTCACTGCACTGGGTCGAAAGGAGACCCGTTTGCGGTACAATGACTCCGACCATATCACCTACTGCACGTGGGATGAGTTGTCTCATTTAAACGCCAATGATTATGATGCCGTGATAAATCTCTGCGGCTAAAACATTGCCGCCTCTCGATGGACTCATCGTGTAAAAAAACAGCTTATCGATTCGCGTGTCAAAACCAGTGAAACATTGATTCAGTGGGCTATCAGCCACCACGCCAAGCCGCATTTTCTTTGTGCCAATGCAGTAGGGATTTATGGATTGCAGGACAATGGCGATCCGGCCCCTTTCGATGAAGACACCCCGATCGACCTAGAACATCCGCGGGATTTTTTAAGTGAAATAGGCATACGCTGGCAACAGGCTCTGAAATCTGCTGTGGATTATAGCATGCCCGTGACCACCCTGCGCTTTGGCGTTGTGTTGAAGAAAACGGGCGGGATGCTAAGAAAATTAATGCCCAGTTTTTATTTCGGACTGGGAAGTATCGTAGGCGATGGCCGGCAGATGATATCTTGGGTTCATATGGACGATATTGTTGGTGCCATTATTTTTCTTCTGAATAAGCCTGAACTAACAGGTCCGGTGAACATCACCTCTCCCAACCCAGTCAGTCAAGCACAGTTTGCGCGTGCCATGGCCGCTAGCATGCACCGCCCTCTTTTGTTCACCATGCCTGCGTTTTTCATACGCGCATTATTTGGTAAAATGGGAGACTGCCTGCTGCTCAAAGGGCAACGCGTCCTGCCAAGACGGCTCCTTGTATCCGGTTATGAATTTCATCACGCACAACTGGCTGAGGCCTTACAACAAGAATTCGATTGATGTCGAACAGGGAGGCTTCATTTACAAAACCACCTGCTTACTCTATCATTTTATTTGTGAATAGATATCAAGTGAGGCGCTTCATGGGACTATCTACTCACCCCACGTGCCCTATTATGACTATTCAATCATTGGTATTGAGTTAATTTAGTCCAATAAGTGCGTTTTCATTCGATTGTATTCAAGATGAAGCAGGACGTATTATTATGATGAATCCCCGCCCACCTTACTAAAATCGGGTTATCCCAGTTGTTTGAGCATAGTTATCCCCAGAAAATGTGGATTAAAATAATCAGCGTCCATCGTCCATTTATAACCAAGTGAGCTCATGAATCCTGGTTAAATATTTTGTGAAACAGACATCATAAAGCCATCTTACAGGAGTCATACGGGCCCCAATAAGACATCACCAGGAAATCAAATAGAATTCATATAGGAATCTTTTATTCAAGAAATATTTATGGGCAACAGCTTGCAATGAAGGTATTGCACAACAGAAAATAATAGGGCGCCATAGGGAAGTAATAATTAATAATCAACACACCAACAACCGGGTATCATAAGGGAGTCAATTAGGAATCAAACAGAAATCGACGCGATCGGTTGGTGTCTAATAGTGCTACCGTGAACAAGAAACCCTGCCCCCTATTTGCCGTAAACATAACTATTGGGAATTGGCATCGTCCCCTCATTTAAAATTTACGCCTCAATATATAAATATAAAAGATGTTACCTGTGAAGGATTTTAATATGAAGCGAGCATGAGCGCACCCTCTACGAGAGAAATCTGGCGGTGGTAAACCAGATTAATGTATCAGCGCTAGCCCTACCGCATGCAAGATCCGCCTGAGGTTGGTTTGAGATAAGAGAAATAAGTTGGCGGTTTCAATGTCCAAGTGCAACAAGGTTAAGTTTATCAGCCCAATAAGCTTTAAAATCAAAAGCGTTATCGGGAAGGAACAACTCTGCTGGGCATTTCCAGTTTAACGACTTTCTCGGCCTCGTATTCAATTTCCACGCAATATCA
>CAMAYA010000065.1 GCA_945862275.1 Legionella genomosp. 1
TGCATTCAGTGCTAAAATTTGGTTTTTCCAGGTGGACGGTCGTAGGTGCTCCTGTTGTTGAAAAATAGCTTTTAGGTCGTGTATATGGGCCTGGTTGGGTGCATCGGATTGCAGTGCGTCAAGTATGGTTTTGCTGCTGTCAGTTCCTGCGGCAGGTTTTTTTTTTCGTGTCATGATGCCCAGCAGTGCGATAAAATAATTTCTAATTGTACACAGAATTTAAAATTACTTCAATCAGGGTTATGAAATCCACCAAGCTCTTTTATGTGGCAATTCTCGTTATTTTTCTTACGGATGCCCAATGATGAATGCTAAATACCATTCCCAAAATGCATTCCCATAAAAAAGGGCAAGAAGACCCGCTATACATAGAAACGGACCAAAGGGGATGGGAGTTTGGTGAGATTTCGCAGTGGTTTTTAAGTAAATAATGCCCACTATGGCGCCGCTGAGGGAAGCCGTGATTAAAATCAGCGGCAATTGGGTCCAACCAAACCAGGCACCAAAGGCTGCAAATAATTTGAAATCCCCATGACCCATGCCAATTTTTCCGGTCAGCAAATAGAAGAGCTTAATAAACAACCAAAGACCTGTATATGCGCCAGCAGCACTGAGCACGGCATTGGGCAGTGTTGTAAATAATGATTGTGTGTTGGCAATCAGACCTAACCAAAGAAGGCTTAAATTCAAGCTATCTGGCAAGATTTGATGTTGCAAATCAATAAAACAAAGGGGAATCAATAACCAGATAAACAGGCATGCAAACACTAATGTTGCGTTAAAACCAAAGAACCAAGCGGCTATCAGGGATAACCCCATGCACAGGACTTCGACGAGTGGGTATCGCCAAAAAATAGGATGTTTGCAATGGTGGCATCGTCCACGCAAAAAGATGAAGCTTAAAATGGGTATATTTTGCCAGGCGTAAATCAGCTTCAGGCATTGAGGGCAAAATGACCGAGGAAAAAATAAATTAACGGATTTTTCAGGTGCTTCGGGTAAATCCAATAGCAGGCGACATTCAACACGCCATTCTTTCTGGAGCATCAATGGCAGGCGATGAATCACCACATTTAATAAGCTGCCAACAGCTAGCGAGAAGAGCCCGAGGAACACATAGGCAACCAGTGGGTCAATCAACAGAAGATTGTTCATTTATTATCCGATTCATTATACCACCGTGCCCAGTTTGAGAATGGGAAGATACATGGCCACGACCAGGCTACCTACCAGAAGACCTAATAGTGCCATGATTAATGGTTCTAATACACTGTGCAATACATCGATAGCATGTTCAATGTCCTCCTCGTAAAAATCAGCCACTTTACTTAGCATTTTTTCTAAAGTGCCTGACTCCTCGCCAATAGCAATCATTTGGGTGACCAGACCTGGAAATAGTAACGTGTCTTGCATGGATTTGCATAGTGAATGCCCATTGGATATTTCATTTTTAATGGTAATAATCGCGCGCGCATAAAGGCTATTGCCTGTAACGCTCGCTACGGTTTCTAAGGCTTCAGTCAAAGGCAACCCTGCGGCAAACGTGATGGAGAGGGTGCGTGTAAATCGTGCAATTGCGGATTTTTGTATGATGTTACCCAGCATGGGTAATTTTAAGATGAATTGGTGTTGGTAATGAGTAAACGTTTGTGAATGTCGGATGGTCTTTATTCCGATATACACCATGAGCGCGCTGGTAGACAAAATTGTCAACCCATAGGTTTGAGCAATGCCCGAAAGGTTTACCACGAACTGAGTAAAGGCCGGGAGGTCAGCGCCAAAGTCTGTAAATAATTGCTCAAACTGTGGAATGACAAAAAACAAAAGTCCGGCAGTGATAAGAATGGCCATCAGAATAATGGCTAGAGGATACGCGAGTGCGTTTTTTATTTTCTTTCGAAGGCTGGCTCGACTCTCTAGATGGGTCGCAATCTTGTCGAGCATTACATCTAATGTGCCAGACTGTTCTCCTGCGTAGACCATGCTGCAGTATAAGGCGCTAAAAACAGTTGGATAGCGGCGCAAAGCATCCACAAACATCAGACCGGATTCTAAATCAGCTTGGATAGATGAAAGAAGAGATGCCATGCCTGAATTTGAACGGTCTTTTTTAAACAACGCAAAAGATTGCATGAGCCCAATGCTGGCCTTTGTCAAAGTAGCTAGATGACGCGTAAATAAGATGATATCGATGGGCTTGATGGCTCGATGAGGGTTTCTGAATAATAGCGGGTTTTTTTTATTGATTTTTCTGATAAGAATACCTTGTTGGTTTAGTTCAAGGCGCGCAATGGTTATGTTAGGCGCCTCTAATAAGCCCCGTCTTTTTTCACCCGTCCGGGTGAGCCCTTTCCATTTATAGCGGTTCGTTTGCTTAATCAATGATGACTCGCGTGACTTCTTCAATGTTTGTGACGCCCTGTTTGACTTGTTCAAGCCCGGCTTGAAAGAGCGTTACCATGCCTTCGGCTTTGGCTTGTTTGAGTAAGTCCATGGCAGGGCGTTCTGCCATGATCATGTGAGCAATATTTTTTGACATAGGTATGGCTTCAAATAGCGCTACTCGTCCACGAAAGCCACCTGTGCAGTGAGCGCATCCTTTTGCTTGATAGGTAGTGATCGCATTTGAATCAGAAGCTGAAAAACCAATGTTGACTAAGTCCGTAGGCGTGAGGTCCGTGCGCATGAATTTACAGGCCGTGCACAAGCGGCGTACCAAACGTTGTGCCACAATTAAACGAACGGAACTGGCAATATTGAACCCAGGTACGCCCATGTTGAGCAAGCGTGTTAATGTTTCAGCCGCGCTGTTGGTGTGGAGTGTAGACAAGACTAAATGACCTGTATGAGACGCCTTAATCGCAATTTCAGCGGTTTCCAAGTCCCGAATTTCACCGATCATAATAACATCCGGATCTTGTCGCAAAAAAGCACGCAATACACCTGCAAAAGTAAGGCCTGCCTTGGGGTTAATACTGACTTGGTTGATTCCGGGCATGTTTATTTCGACAGGGTCTTCGACTGTAGATACGTTTTTATCCATGGTGTTTAGTGTATTTAGCGCGGCATACAAGGTTCTTGTTTTGCCACTTCCGGTGGGGCCTGTGACCAATACCATGCCTTCTGGACGTGCTATCGCTGTTAAAAATTGGTCTTTTTGTTGTGGTAAAAATCCCAATGTATCCACATCAGATTGGGATGTTGTGCTGTCCAGCAGTCGTAGCACCATTTTTTCACCCCAGACGGTGGGGCATGTGCTGACTCGAAAATCAACTGCCTGGGTATCGTTTAGGAGCATCCTAAAACGACCATCTTGTGGTACTCGCCGCTCAGATGTATCCAGATGGGCTAGTATTTTTAGGCGTGCTGCAATGCGAGAAGACAAGTCTGGCGGAGGGGTTGCTACGGTCACTAGCATGCCATCTTGACGATATCGGATGCGATAATCACGTTCATATGGTTCAAAATGAATGTCAGATGCGCTTTGTTCAATGGCTTCCAATAGGATGCGTTTCACAAAATGCACCACGGGTTCTTCTTCACTGAACGCTTCCGTTGACGCATGTTGATGCGTCGTGTGCTTTGTGTTTGCAGCGTAATCGGTTAGCCCTTGATTTTCTTTGTGATGAATCAATTGCGTAATGAAAGCAGTCAATTGATGCGCATCAACAACCTGTGGTGTCACGTGAAATCCTGTGTGAAATTGGATGTCTTGCAGTGCATCGTGCTGGCTGGGGTCATCTGTGGCAAGATACAATTGATTGCCCTCTTGGAACAAAGGTACCATTCGGTGGCGAATGATGAGTGCTAAATTAACCAGGGAGTCGGGGATAGTCGTTAAATCGAATGAATCAAGGTCAACCAGAGGGAGTGCATAAAAGTGCGCAAACGATGTAGCGATTTGTTTTGTATTGAGAATATTTTCATGGGCAATAAATTGTAATAGGCTCATGTTTTGATTCAATGCGCGCGTTTGATATAAAGCAATGCACTCTTGGGACAATAGATTGTCGAGCGCCAGAACCTGGGCTATTCCGTATAAAGGAGGGGCCTTCAGCATATCCATAAAAAGCCGTCAGTTGGTAAAAGCGGGATGATTGTAAACAAAAAATGAATTGGATACAATCGAATATAAAGGTGAGAAAAATACTGTGACTTTCGATGACCAGATGCATAAATACCAAGCACTTGATCGCTGGTTTGAAACCCCGCAGGGCTTGTGTGTGGCAAAAGCATTTGCCTCTGAATTAGCAACGGTCGGTGATTTTTTTAGTGGGAAGCAATTATTACAGCTAGGCCATTGCGGCGATAATCTTTGGTTGCCTGCATTGAACTTTCGTCATAAATGGTTTGTAACGCCGGGGGATGGAGGCGGGCCTAAGACTTTGGTCGCATCGCTGAATGCATTGCCCATTGAGCGCGGCAGTATCGATTGTGTTGTCGCACCATTGACTCTAGAAGCGTTTGGGCCGGATAAAAATCCATTGGATGAAATCGATCGTATTTTGAAACCCATGGGCTATGTTATTTTTTTTGGGATTAACCCGTTGAGTTTTTGGGGGGCCGCTTTGCGATGGGGGCGCTTGCCGTGTTTCGGAGCTGTTGCAGGAACACTCACGTCTTCTCTCACGCTTAAATCCATCATGTTACAACGTGGTTATACACAATGCTTGCACCGAACGTTTTATTACATTCCTCCCGTGGTAAAAGAGGCTCTCATTCAAAAATTGTCTTTTTTTAATGAAATGGGGAAAATGATATGGCCCTTTCCTGCGGGTTTTTATTGCTTCATTGTGCAGAAATATCAACCCACCACACCGTCTTTATTGTTTGATTCGTTTGATAATGAACTGTTATATTTAGCCCGCAATCACTCAAGTATTTTCGTAAGTCCTTGATAATTAGCGGACAATTGGTGCGCCCGGAAGGAATTAAACCTCCGAGATAGCGGGCACAGGTTTCAATATTCTCATCGCTCAGGGGAATGTTCTATCTGAAGACACCCTCATCCATTTGTTAAATAATCAGGATATAAAGCGCGCCAGCACCGCGCAGCACCTGTACCAGCAACTCTTGCTTCTTCTGCTTGGCAATGTTTTGCAGGTCTTTGGTATTGGTGGTCGGTTGATTATTAGCCGAGATAATCACGTCGCCTGGGCGCAATCCCGCACGCCAGCCTGCGCTGTTTTCAGACGCGCCCACCAGTTGCACGCCGAGGACATGTCCATGCATGGGTGAGTCTTGTTCAAAGTTACGCAATGCCAAACCATAAAGAAATGGATTTTGAGATTGTAGTTTTTGTTCGTGCTTTTTAACATCCGTGACCACGGCATTAAGCGTCATGTCTTTGCCGTGTCGCTTAATGGCAATTTTTACATCGCTGCCTACACGCAAAAGACTAATGGTGGTCTTGACTTGAGTAGCTTGGGTGATTTTGGTGTCGTTGATTTGTGTAATCACATCGCCTGCTTTCAATCCAGCGATTTCAGCCGGGGAATCTTCATTTACTTGCGCTACCAGTGCGCCTTGAAAATCCTCTGAATAGCCCATTGCTTGTGCCAGTTCAGGTGTGAGATGTTGCACGAAAATGCCCATCAAGCCTCGGTGAACGGACCCAAACTTCACGATTTGTTGAGCCACATTCTTTACCATGTTGATGGGGATGGCAAACCCAATGCCCACGCTACCACCGTAAAGTGAGATAATCGCTGTGTTAATGCCTATGAGTTCGCCTTTCACATTCACCAGTGCGCCCCCTGAATTGCCAGGGTTAATAGCGGCATCGGTTTGTATGAAGTTTTCAACACCTTCAATATTGAGATCACTGCGCTTCATGGCGCTAATAATACCAAAGGTCGCCGACTGGCTGTTGCCATAACTGTTCAACCCAAATGGGTTGCCAATTGCCACCACAAAGTCACCCACTTCTATGTTATCGGAGTCGGCAATGGGCAAGGTCTTTAAGTTTTTCGCATCGATTTTCAGAACAGCCACGTCGGTTTCACTATCGCCGCCAATTAATTTTGCTTTTAAACGTCGACCATCGTTGAGCGTGACTGTGATGGACGTGGCGTTTCGGATGACATGGTCATTGGTGATAATAATACCGTCTTTGGGATCAATGATGACGCCTGATCCAATGCTTTGAAATTTACGTGGCTTATTATCGGGTGCAGCAAGGGCTTTGTTGTTGTCTTCTTCTTCATCGCCAGAGGGCATTACGCTGGGGGTGATACCTTGTACGGCAACGTTGACAATGGCCGGCATCGCTGTTTTTAACACAGGGGCGAGCGTAGGCCACTGGGGACTAGGTGTAGGCTGCGCTGCAACGCGCAAGGACAACGCCAGCAGGGGGATCATCATAAAAATAACGCGATTTGTGTTTTTCATGTTTAATTGTCCTGTGTTCTCTATGGTTTAAACCAAACAAGTGTAGCTATTCTACCGGTTTCGGCATCCCGTCGATAGGAATAGAATGTATTGTTCAGCTCATATGTGCAAGCCCCTGATTGATAAACAGCGAATATGCCCAGTGATTGGAGTATTAATTCAGCCAGCATGGGTAAATCAGCAAACAACTGTTTATCGATTTGGCGAAAGGCCACGTCGGTAAATGGATAGCGAGCGGTATAGGCTTCTCGGACCTCTTCTCCTGTTTCATAACACCGGCCACACATGGCCGGCCCAATCCACGCCATCAAGGCGCTGGGGTTCGCATGCATTTTAAGAAGGGTGTTTTCTACGATGCCATTGAGCAAACCGCGCCAACCCGCATGAATAGCGGCAATTTCGGTCCCTGCCTTATCACATAACATAATGGGCAAGCAATCGGCGGTCATAATGGCTAATGGATGGTTGATTGATCGCGTAATGGCGGCATCGGCGTCGCGTTGCGGTTCGTCTTCAACGATAACACAACGATTGCTATGGGTTTG
>CAMAYA010000066.1 GCA_945862275.1 Legionella genomosp. 1
TGAACGGTAAAAGTTGATTATTTTTTTCACACCGAGTGAAACCAAGTGATGGAGCACGATGATGGCTGAGTGAGACGAACCAAAAACGGCGATGGTGTCTTGTATATCGATGGCCTCCCTTTGAAAAGCCAAGTCGAGCCACACAATATCTTTGGGCGTGATACCATGGTCCCGTAGTTTTCCAACCGCGGCAATGCCAGCAGGACCGGCACCTACAATGGCCCATTGATATGGCTTTTTGTTCATGTTGTTCCACTGGCTTATCGTTTATGATGTAGAGTCTAGGCGGCTTGATGCGGTTAAACAATATTTACCAGGTATTCTTTGCATGAAAATGAAGACACGTTTTATTTGTAATCAATGTGCTGCTGTTTTTCCGCAGTGGGCTGGGCAGTGCACGCAATGTGGTGCGTGGAATGCCGTCACCGAAGAAGGCGTTGTGTCAGAGGGACGAAAGGCTCGGTTAGGGAACTATGCCAATGATCGCTCCGCGGTCATGTGTTTAGATGACGTGGTGATTGACTGCGAAGTGCGGATGGACTGTGGACTATCCGAGTTGAACCGCGTTTTAGGTGGGGGATTGGTGGATGGTTCGGTGGTATTGATTGGCGGTGATCCAGGCATTGGCAAGTCCACCATTTTATTGCAAACATTGGCGAATTTATCCCTTCAACACACCGTGCTGTATGTGACCGGTGAAGAATCATTGCAGCAAGTCGCGATGCGCGCCAAGCGGTTGCAATTGCCATTGCCGGGGCTTCGACTGCTGGCTGAAACACAAGTCGAAACGATTCTATCCCATGCCCAAAAAGAACGCCCACGCGTGATGGTGATTGATTCAGTACAAACCATTTTTACAGATAGCATCAACTCAGCCCCGGGGGGTGTAAGCCAGGTCCGAGAAGCGACCGCCCAATTGGTACGTTATGCCAAAATGACGCAAACAGCGGTGTTTCTGGTGGGACATGTGACAAAAGATGGTGCTTTGGCCGGACCACGCGTGCTAGAACACATGGTGGATTGCGTGTTGTATTTTGAAGGCGAACGGGATAGCCGTTTTAGGGTGATTCGCGCGATAAAAAACCGATTTGGTGCGGTGAATGAATTAGGCGTGTTTGCGATGACGGACAAGGGATTAAAAGAGGTCGCCAATCCGTCGGCAATTTTCTTATCGCGCCAGCCAGAACCCACGCCCGGAAGTGCGGTCATGGTGACATGGGAGGGATCGCGGCCGATGTTGGTGGAGGTGCAAGCATTGGTGGACGAAGCGCACGGTCAGCAGGCCCGACGAGTGACTGTGGGTCTTGAGCAAAATCGATTGGCCATTTTGTTGGCTGTGTTGCATCGGCACGGTGGAATTGCCACATACGACCAGGACGTGTTTATTAGCGTGGTGGGCGGAGTGAAAGTGTCAGAAACGGGCAGTGATTTAGCCCTGCTGGCGGCGGTGGTTTCGAGCCTTCGTAATCGCGTATTTGACAGCGAAACCATTATCTTTGGTGAGGTGGGATTGGCCGGTGAAATCAGGCCCGTGCAAAGTGGTCAGGAACGGTTAAAGGAAGCGGCCAAACATGGGTTTAAACGCGCCATTGTTCCTTATGCCAACGCGCCAAAACACGCCATGGGTATTGAGGTGGAAGCGGTGAAGCGGCTGCATGAAGTCTTGGAAAAATTATAATAATCGAGCCACATCTTTCGCAAAATAAGAAATAATCAAATCAGCGCCTGCGCGTTTAATGGCGATTAAACTTTCCAACATGGCTTGTTCCTCATCAATCAAGCCCGCCGCTGCAGCCGCTTTGATCATGGAGTATTCCCCACTGACCTGGTAGGCGCAGAGTGGTACATCTGGGAAGCGTTGTTTGACGCGATAGATGATATCTAAATAACTCATGGCAGGCTTCACCATCAGCATGTCAGCCCCTTCAGCAATATCTAACGTGGCTTCTCGTAGTGCCTCGGAGGCGTTGGCTGGGTCCATTTGGTAGGATTTTCGGTCGCCAAATTGGGGCGCGCCGAAAGCGGCTTCTCGAAAGGGGCCATAAAAGCAGGAACTGTATTTGACTGCATAACTCAAAATTGCCACGTCTGTGTGTCCGGCACTGTCCAAGGCTTGCCGAATGGCCGCCACCATGCCATCGGTCATGCTGCTAGGTGCTATCCAATCGGCACCTGCGTCGGCATAGCTGACCGCTTGTTCGCTTAATTGAGTCAATGTGGCATCATTGTCAATGCATTCACCGTGCAAAACACCACAGTGCCCATGGTCGGTGTATTCACACAAGCAGACATCGGCAATGATGAGCATGTTTGGGTTCGCCTGGCGAATGCTGCGAATGGCCTGCTGAATAATACCCGTGGATTCTAATGACGAGGAGCCTTCGGCATCTTTATGGTCCGGAATACCAAACAATAACACGGCAGGAATGCCCAATGCAGACAATGTATTTATTTCTTGGGGAAGGTCTTTCAATGCCAGCTGGTATTGCCCAGGCATGGCTTTGATTTCACGTGAATCAGCGAGCGTTTCACTAATGAACAAGGGCGCGATGAATTGTGAGGCTTCGATGCGCGTTTCGCGAAGCATAGCGCGCACGGTCGGGGTGCGGCGCAACCGTTTTAAACGGAGTGGGATGTTGTGCATGATTGCTCGTTGGAGTGTATTTAATTGGACAATGGTACAACAGACCCGTTTATTTATCTATTCGGTTAATGGTTAAAAATAAGTTACTTCGTATTTTATGGCAGTAGTGGGTAATGAGTCAACGTCGAAAAAAGGGTCAAGGGGGCCTTGGCTTTGAGACAGAAAAACCGAGCATTTAGATAGCCGCTTGAGTCTGCTTTAGTTGTTCTTTCGCGACATCTAACACCTCAATCGGGATCCCGGCAAGCGCTGCAACATCGATGCCGTAACTGCTACTCGCATGCCCTGGTTCCACATGATAGAGAAACACAATGCCGTTATCAGTGAGCTGGGCGGTCACATGCACGTTTCGTATGCAAGGAAAAGTCTGTGGCAACGCGGTCAATTCAAAATAATGCGTAGAAAACAAGGTGTATGCTTTGACGGTGTTGGCCAAGTAAGCACAGCAGGCATAGGCCAACGCCATGCCATCATGCGTACTCGTGCCCCGGCCCACTTCATCAATCAAAACCAAACTTTCAGCCGTGGCTTGGCGCAAAATGTGCGCGGTTTCAGTCATTTCGACCATGAAGGTGGAGCGGCCAGAGGCCAAGTCGTCACTGGCACCAATGCGGGTAAATATTTTATCAATAGGCCCTAAGCGGGCATGAGTGGCCGGTACAAAGCTGCCCATGTGCGCAAGCAAAACAATCAAGGCATTTTGGCGCATGTAGGTCGACTTTCCGCCCATGTTGGGGCCTGTGATCAACAGCACATGCTGTGACGGCTGCAAATGCAAATCATTGGCAATGAAGGTTTCTTGCAACAACGGTTCAATTACGGGGTGCCTGCCTTGGGTGATTGAAATACCCGCATCGGTAACGAATTCAGGACAATGCCAGTGCAGGGTTTGGGCACGTTCAGCGAGGTTGCTTAACACGTCAAGCTGCGCTAAGGCCTGGGCTATTTGTGTTAACGAGGCCATGGATTGTTGGAGTTCATCCAGCAGGTTGTCATACAGCCATTTCTCGCGTGCCAAGGCTTTGCTGTGTGCCGACAATACGGTGTCTTCAAAGGCTTTTAGTTCAGACGTAATGTAGCGTTCCACGTTTTTTAACGTTTGTTTGCGTTGGAAGTGAAGGGGGGCCTTTTCCGATTGAGTTCGGGATAATTCAATGAAGTAACCTTGCACTCGGTTGTAGCCAAATTTTAAAGAGGACAGGCCGGTGCGCTGTTTTTCAGCTTGCTCCATCTCCAATACTGTATCTGTAGCATCTTCACTTAATGCACGTAGTTCATCGAGTCCCTCATCAAAGCCCGCAGCAATCACGCCACCATCTCGAATCAGCATGGGCGGATTATCGACCAGCGCTGCGTTTAATAAGGCGTGCAAAATCGGCTTTGGCGCGAACTGGTGTTTTAATGTGTTGAGTAATGGAGCGACTGGGGCCGCCATCATGGTTTGTAATTCGGGCAGTAGGCTCAGCGTTTGGCGTAATTGCAGCAAATCGCGCGGGCGTGCGGATTTTAGTGCAATACGAGAGACAATCCGCTCCACATCGCACACGTGCCGAAGAAGGGGGTGTAGTTCGTGCTGTTTGACTAACAATTCAGAAATGGCCTCTTGGCGCGGAATGAGCATTGCGTGCTGGCGTAGCGGGCGGCTTAGCCAGCGCTTTAGCAGGCGACTGCCCATCGCCGATGCGGTGTGGTCGATTGTTTCGAGCAAACTGTGGTCGCGGTTGCCTAGGTTATTGTGAAATAATTCCAAATGGCGTTGAGTCGCTGCATCCAATTGCAAATAATCATGTGATTGCTCTAGTGTGATGGCCGTTAAATGAGGCAATGCTTGCCGCTGGGTGGTTTGCAAATAGGCCAGCAATGCGCCAGCAGCTGGGAAGGCCAGTGGGTAGTCTTTTTCCCCAAATGCAGTTAAATCCGACACGTTAAATTGTGCACACAACAAGGCCCGTGCACGGTTTAAGTCAAAGTCCCATTCTGGGCGAATGTTCATGGCGGCCGTATCCAATATATCCACTGCTGAACAGGCCGCTTGTCGTAAAACTTCAGACGGTTGCAGGCGTGTTATTTCAGCCGCCAATTGGGCGGTATCAGACACTTCTAACAAGTGAAAGCGTCCACCGCTTAAATCAACCCAAGCCAGGCCAAATTGTTGGCGTTTCTGATAAACAGCCAATAATACATTGTCGCGGGTTGCGTCCAGCAGGGCGTCATCGGTTAAGGTGCCTGGTGTGATAATGCGCGTGACAGCTCGTTCAACCGGCCCTTTGCTGGTGGCCGGATCGCCAATTTGTTCACACAAGGCAACGGATACCCCTTTTTTTAGCAAGCGAGCTAAATAATTTTCTACCGCATGATAGGGCACGCCGGCCATTGGGATAGGTGTGCCAGCGGACTGACCACGGTGTGTCAGGGTTAAATCCAGTAACAGTGCCGCCCGTTTGGCATCGTCAAAAAACAATTCATAAAAATCACCCATGCGATACAGCAAGAGCATGTCGGGGTGTTCGGCTTTGATGCGCAAATATTGTTGCATCATGGGGGTGTGCGAGGTTGTCATGGCATGCCGGGTGGTGAATGTGTTGGGATTCTAGCAAAAGTAGGGGAGTGGTTACAATCAATGAATCGTTGTGTGCTCTGCGGAAAAATGAGTTTTACATGGTTTTCCGCAGAATATACGGCGCTTGATTTATGCGGATAATCATGTAAAACTCATTTTTCCGCAGAATATTTAGAGATCCCCATGCCTGAAAAATTCATTGGAAGGAAGCAAGAGCTATCCACATTGGATGCATATTTCTCTAATAATACCAGTTGCTTTGCCGTCATAAAAGGCCGAAGGCGTATAGGGAAAAGCCGTTTAGTCGAGGAATTTTCCAAAGGGAAGACCTTCTATCGCTTCAGCGGTCTTCCTCCGGAAAAAGGAGTGACCGCTCAAACCCAGCGAGACGAATTTGGACGCCGACTTAAACACTATTTTTCGGAACTGCCTGCGTTAAAAGCACAAGAATGGGCTGAGTTATTCGAACTGCTAGGCGCGCGCACTCAACAGGGGAAAACGGTTATTTTATTGGATGAAATTTCTTGGATGGCTATAGATGATCCCGCTTTTTTAGGGAAATTGAAAAATGCTTGGGATGAGTGGTTTAAAAAAAATCCTCAACTCATGCTCATTCTCTGTGGCTCCATTTCATCATGGATAGAAAAAAACATTTTATCTTCCACCGCCTTTTTAGGGCGCATCCATTATGTGATGACGCTCAACGAACTCCCTTTGCTGGATTGTACTCAATTTTGGGACAATAAACATTCGCATGTTAGCCCGTATGATCAGTTAAAATACCTCGCTGTTACTGGAGGCGTGCCTCTGTACCTTGAAATCATGAATCCAAAAATACCCGTTGATGAAAACATCCAAGCCCTTTGTTTCGATCGTGGGGGGTTATTATTCCGTGAGTTTGATAATATTTTCCATGATTTATTTGATAAGCGGTCTGATTATTATAAAAACATTGTTTCCGTTCTCGTGCATGAACCCACCGACATGGAGGGTATTTGCCGGCGATTAGCGATTGCATCGGGTGGCGTCATTACCAGCTACCTAAATGATTTGGTCGAAGCGGGTTTCCTCAGTAGGGATTACGGATGGTCTTTTAAAACCGGTAGGGCGACTAAATCGAGCCGATATAGGTTAAGTGATAATTATTTGCGCTTTTATTTGCGTTATATTGAGAAACAAAAAGATAAAATTGAGCGAGGCCATTATCAAGGCCATTCACTGAGTACATTGCCTGAGTGGTCCATCATCATGGGGCTTCAGTTTGAAAATTTAGTGATGAACAACCGCCCATTGATATGGAAACAATTAAATTTGGCGCCATGTGATATTGTCAACGATGGCGCCTATTTCCAAAAACAAACCAAGCAACATTTAGGTTGTCAAATTGATTACCTGATCCAAACCCGCTATCACAATTTATTTGTTTGCGAAGTCAAATTTTCACGGAATGAAATCAAACCAATGGTCATGGAAGAGGTCCAACAAACAATTAACCGTTTAAACATTCCAAAGCACTTTTCATGTTTTCCTGTGCTCATTCACGCCAATGAGGTCAGTGACGCGGTCATCGATTCGAATTATTTTACAAAAATAATTGATTTAGGAAAAATCATTGATCTTGGCTAGGCTTGTGCTGGGTTATATAACC
>CAMAYA010000067.1 GCA_945862275.1 Legionella genomosp. 1
TTGTCGAAGGCCTCAATAATTTAATCAAAGTGGCTAAAAGGCGTTGCTATGGAATCCTTAAAACAGAGACTCTTTTTCAACGATTGTTTCTAGATCTGCAGGGGTTCGAAATTTACGCATAGGGGATCCACTAGAAAGGGAAAAGAGCCATATTAACGAATGGTTGAGAAAGATTTGAGAAGAAGAATTCGATGTTATTTCAATAATAATCAATGTGTTACGTATCAATTTGAACCATTGAGAACAGTTAAGAAGTTGCTCAATGGTACCGAGAAGAGGACTCGAACCTCCACGGGGTTACCCCCACTAGCACCTGAAGCTAGCGTGTCTACCAATTCCACCACCTCGGCAATCGGTGCTAAAGTACGCAAATTAGCACCGTCTGTCAACGATTATTTTTTCATTTTAACCGGGCTGCGTCATTTTTTCAGGGCGTACATAGTCTATAAATTGCTCGGCAGTTAAATAGCCCAACTTCACAGCTGCGTCTTGCAATGATGTGTCTTCTTGATGTGCCGTTTTAGCAATTTTTGCCGCTTTGTCGTAGCCAATGTGTTGATTCAGTGCGGTCACCAACATCAATGAATTCTGGAGATAGTCGTCAATCACCGCGCGATTGGCAGCCAAGCCTTCTACACAGAATGCTTGAAATGAACGGCACGTATCAGCCAATAAATTCAGTGAGTTCAATACATTGAAAATAATAACGGGCTTGAATACATTCAATTCAAAATTGCCTTGACTGTCGGCGATGGCAACAGCAGTGTCATTGCCCATGACCTGCGCGCACACCATGGTCATGGCTTCTGCTTGGGTAGGGTTCACTTTGCCGGGCATGATGGAAGAGCCAGGTTCATTTTCAGGCAAAATCAACTCGCCAATTCCGCATCGAGGGCCTGATCCTAACCAACGCAAGTCATTGGCGATTTTCATGAGGGCGCAGGCGAGTGTTTTTAAGACGCTGTGTGCCATTACCAATGGTTCGTGGGCTGCCAGCGCTGCAAATTTATTGGGCGCGGTTACAAACGGCAAACGTGTGATTTGGGCAATATGGGCGGCTGATTTCTCTGCGAATTGGGGGTGTGTGTTTAATCCAGTGCCTACTGCCGTGCCGCCTAACGCGAGTTCGTATAATTCGGGCAATACTTGTTCCATGCGCATGAGGCAGGCGTCTAATTGCGCAACATAACCTGAAAATTCTTGGCCTAATGTCAGTGGGACTGCATCTTGTAAATGCGTGCGGCCGATTTTAACGATATCCTTGAATGCATGCATCTTGGCGGCTATGCCATCGCGCAGGGTGCGCACGGATGGAATTAACACCTGCTGAAAGGCGAGGGCTGCGGCAATGTGCATGGCGGTAGGGAAAGTATCGTTTGAAGATTGCGACATGTTGACGTCATCGTTGGGATGAATGGGGGATTTGCTGCCCAGAACGCCGCCGGCTAACGCAATGGCGCGGTTGGCGATCACCTCATTCGCATTCATATTGGATTGTGTGCCGCTGCCCGTTTGCCAGACATGCAATGGAAAATGCGCATCCAAGATACCCGCACGGACCTCGTCTGCAGCTTGACAGATTAAGTCGGCTTTGTCTTGTGACAGCTTACCCAGTTCAAGATTGGTGAGGGCGGCCGCTTTTTTTAATATTCCAAAGGCATGTGTGACTTCGCGTGGCATGATGTCGTGACCAATATTAAAATGGTGTAGGGATCGCTCGGTTTGGGCGCCCCAATATTTGTCGGCGGCCACCGGTATTTCGCCCATGCTGTCTGATTCTATTCGTGTTTGATTCATGTTGGATTGGCTCAATGGTAGTTTGAAAGGGAATATTTTAACACGATCCAAAGGCATTATAGGTATAATACGCTGTATTAATATTTCAATGAGGGCGGCTTTTGCGAACCATTCGGATATATCAGGCAGGGCATTATGACGTAGGTGATGTAATTGAGTTATCCGCAACAGCCAGCCAACACGTGGGTGTTGTGTTGCGGATGCAGCCTGCCGATTCATTAACATTATTTTGTGGTGACAACCGCGAGTTTTTGGCCCACATCACAAATGTGCATAAAAAGAAGGTATCTGTGCGGATTGCTGAGGTGGCAAATGTCTGTCGTGAATCCCTTCGCCAGATTCATCTCGCACAAGCGCTCTCCAAAGGCGATCGGATGGAGTGGGTTATCCAAAAAGCAGTTGAATTAGGCGTAACCAGCATTACGCCTTTGTTCACAGCGCATTGTGTGGTGAAGCTGGATGCTGAACGGCTTGCAAAAAAACAGGCCCAATGGCAAGCCATCGCGATTGCCGCATGTGAACAATCCGGGCGAAATCAAGTGCCAACCGTGCATTCAGCGTGTTCGTACGCCGCCTATTTAAACACTAGTTCAGCCGCCACCAAATGGATTCTTCATCCTTCTTCAGAAAAATCGTGGCGCGACCATGCGTTCACTGCGGGTGATATTGCCTTGCTCATTGGGCCTGAAGGTGGGTTGAGTGAGGATGAAATCAGCCAGGCAAAGTCGCATGATTTTATGTCTCTGTGTTTAGGCCCGCGGGTTTTGCGCACAGAAACGGCAGCGATTGCGGCGTTAAGTGTGTTGCAAGCCGTTGCGGGTGATCTATAATAGCGTTTATATTTTTAATAAACAGAGGACTTACCTATGAGTACGCATACAAAAGTGGTGACAGACGCAAGCTTTGAATATGATGTTTTGAATGCAGGCAAGCCTGTTTTGGTTGATTTTTGGGCCGAATGGTGCGGTCCATGCCGTGCACTTACGCCTGTTTTTAACGAGGTTGCTGCAAGTCACGCGGATTCCGTTATTTTTGCTAAAATTAATATCGATGAAAACCCACAAACCCCTTCAAAATATGGCGTGATGAGCATTCCAACGTTGATTTTGTTTAAAAACGGATTGGTGGAAGCGACTAAAATGGGCTTGATGACGAAGTCAGAACTCAGTGCATTTGTCGACGGGAATATCTAAAAAATCCACCCTATGCGGTCCACATGACCACATAGGGTGATGGTTATGAAATGGCTAGCACGTTTTTTTTAGACCAGTCACTACCAAGGCCTGTTTCCCCAATTGAAATGCCATGGCATGGTGTGCTAGATAAAAGACACAAAACCAGGCAAACACCATCAATGAATTGGAAAACCCAAACGGAGGAGATGCAAAGCTGATGAAGATGGAGTAGGTCCAAAATACATAGAAGCCACCGGTGATTAATTGGGGGTTGTGTTTGAAACGCGCCCAGGAATAACCGGCCATGAACCCCCAAACCAGTGTGGCCAATAGGCTGAAATACCCATAATCAATGAATAAAGCGCCCCATGCGCCCGTAAAATAGCCATAGATATTGGCGTGCAATAACATATCGTAGTTTTCTTTTAGCATGCGCGCACCGTCTGGGATATGCCGTAGTGCTGCTGCAATCAAATCAACATGATAGCTGCCGTAAAGAACAGGAATGTCTGCTGGTGTCTGGAGGATTTTTTCGGTGACAGAGATGCTTTGCGTCAGGTAAAAAACGGGGCCTAATACAGACATCGTGAATCCCGGCGTGTTGAGCCACTGGCTTGTCGCCAATAAATAATCTTTAGGCGTGGCCCCCCACACGTTTGCTGCATGCTGTAAGCTTTGAGTGGTGTTGCGCTCAGATTCTGCGGCACGTACGGTCCAAATGATGCTGCTATACCCGACAAAAGCAACCAGGAGCAAGGCCGCTCCTAGCCTCAGAATGAGGGATTTTGGCATCCACGGCATGCCTAACCGGATTCGTGCATAACAAGAAATAATCATGAATAAAAGCAACAGCAGGATTGGACTTCGGCCGCCTGAAAGAATGGCGGCACTAAACATAGTGGCGACAAATAGAAACAGGAGGAGCCGTGTCACAGGAGACAGGCGCTCATAGCGGAGAAGGCCCGCAACCAAACCAACAAAGCCTGCCGGGTAAATTAAAAAGGCAATGATAGACAGGAGCCCACTCTGCATTTCTCCACCATGAAGCAGGCTCTGAGCCTTCATTGTTCGATAAGCCGCAGCTGAAGACAAGTGGATGCTTTGAATGACAATCCAGTTGTTGTACAGACTCAATACACAACCTGACACGCCGATGAATAGTATCAAGCCAATCAATGCATTTGCGTGGCTTTCCTCGCCAGAATGGTCAATGGGACAAGGATTTTGACACAATAAAAAATACGCGATCAAACTACCCGTTATGAACAGCACAATATGGGTTAGCTGGAACAGTCCGCCGGCAAAGGTGAGGGATGGCGTCAATGAAACGGGGCCCAAAAAATACATCAATAGAATAAAGCTCCAAAATAAACCCATTACCCATGCTGGATGGATTGGCTTTTTCATACTGGACGGCTGAACAGTGCCTGCATTTGCTCTTCTAAGGAGTAGGGTGGCTCCCATCCCAGTAGCGTTTGGGCTTTGTTGGATTGTATTTCTAAATTACCCAGCAGTTGGCCGGCTAATTTTGATTGGCCAATCAACTTGAATGCCCACGCTAGGAGTGGATGTGGAATGCGTAGGAGCATGCTCTTTTTTTCCATGGCTGACGCAATGCATTGCAACATTTGCGTGGTGGTTAATACCTCTTTATCGGCAATAAGAAATGTTTCATCGATGAGGTGTTCGGATTCGATGCAGGTCAGGATAAAATCAACCATATTGCTCAGCCCAATAAACTGACGTCTGTTGTGAATGGCACCAAATGGCAGGGGACGCTGTCGATGGACTACGTCGATTAATCGGGCAAAATTACCTTTGACACCAAGCCCGTAAATAACGGGCGGTCGAATAATGATGCGATCCATGGCCGTCGGTAACGCGAGCAAACCTTGTTCAGCCTCCCATTTGGTTTCTGCATAGGGCGATTGTGGATTGGGAGTGGAGTCATCCGTGAAGGGTGTGTTACCACTATTATTGCCGAGCACTCCAATGCTGCTGAGGAAAATAAAGCGTTTGACGCCATGAAGGTGCGCCGCGTGCGCAAGGTGTTCAGTGGCACACGTATTGATTTGACGGTATGTACTCAAGGGATCACGGCTGGTTTCTCCCAAAATATGCGCGCGCGCGGCGCAGTGAATCACCGTGTCACATGCATGCAAGGCATCGTCCCAATGGGTTCTGTCGTTTAATTCGCCTAAATTGAAGACCGTTGGTTTGTTGGCATGCGGCAAGTCCCGTATGCGGGCCGCGGCGGATTCAGAACGAACTGTCGCTCGAACATGGTATCCCTTCTTGCATAATGATTGAACCAGCGCGTGACCGACAAAACCACTGGCGCCAGTGACCAGTATTGTTTTTTTAGACATACTGGCCCTTGTTTAAATACTGCTGAACCCGGGTTGCCAATTTATTGCAGAGGAGTGTAGTGGGAGAATAGGGGCACTGGTGCTTTTTTAATATCCGCATGATTTCTTTATTTTGATTCACAATATTTTTGAGTGATTTATTGGTGGCCCCACCTAAGCGCATTTTGATCATGACGTCTGGGATATAGGACGTCTTGATGCCATGTGAAAACAGCAGGCGCAACAGCACGTCATAGTCGGCGGCTAATTTATAGTCGGTATTAAACAACATGCCGTGCTGATCATGAACGCGTTTTTTGACGTAAAAAGTAGGATGAGCGGGCACCCAGCCTTTTGCAAAAAGATGGGATGCGTATGCGGATGATTTCCAATACCGGGCTACTTGGTTGATGTTGTTGTGATTCACATAGACCAAATCGCCATAACAGGCGTCGACCGATTCATCGGCGAGCGCTTGGTTGACATGGCTTAATGCCAAATGATCGGCAAACAAGTCGTCTGAATTGAGCAATCCAATGACATCGCCGGTGGCCTTGGAAATGCCTTTGTTCATGGCATCATAGAGCCCCTTGTCGGGTTCTGACATGAGGTAGGCGATGTGTTGCCTGTTTTGCTCCAGGATCTCAAGGGTACCGTCGGTTGAGCCACCATCAATGACAATGTGTTCAATGTCCTGATGCGTTTGCATTTGGATGGTTCGAAGGGTGTCACGGATCGTGGCAGCACTGTTATAACACGCGGTAACAATGGATATTTTCATGTATGCCTCAAGACTGTAAATGTGGATAGGGTGTTAGTATTCGTTGAATCATCACAACTAGCGCATAAATGAGTAACGTCAAACTGGCGCCAGCGGATGAAAGTGCCGCGCCCGTTAGGCCATAGAGCGGAACCAATACGGCATTTCCCAGCAGCAAGATACAAAAGGCCGACAAATTAATCGACAATAATAAACGATCGCTGTGCTGCGCGTAAAGGGTGTAGAGTGGGATATCAGCAATGCTGCGACACGCTGCACCAAACAGTAAAAAATAAAAAATAGACAGGTGCGACAGGTAGATGGGTTTGTTGATGAAATTCACAAATGGATAAATCAGGCACAGACTGAATGCGGCAAAGAGTACAACGAACAGAGCGGTCTCTTTTAGCATCCGCATGGCTTCATCATGAAAATTTGAACGGTTGTTTTGTTTCCAGGCGGCTAGCAATTGAGCCAATCGCATTTTGGAGACACCTGTGTTGACTAAATTGTGCAAGGTGAGGCTTAAACCCGCATAGAAAGTATAGATGCCAACGGCTTCTAACCCGCAATAATAGTTTACAAAAAACCGCTCAATATACAGCATGCTCAGCGCACAAAAGGCAGAAACCATGAACGGGCGCGACACCTTGAGGCCCTGCCATATACGAACCCATTGAATGGGTTCGTACCAAATGACGCGCCAAGGCAGATGCTTTAGACCCATGCTCGCAATAAAAATACTAAACAGAGCGCCGATG